>JAAYUB010000101.1 GCA_012517875.1 Acidobacteriota bacterium
GAGCGACCGACGATCTGACGACTTTTGTGGACCGCATCCCGGCCGAGGCGCCGCCGCTGGCGCTGGTGGATCACCTGGAGTGGGCTGACGCACCGCTCCTGGGTGGCTCCGGATTCGAAATCGTAGCCAGCTCGAAAGAAGGCGCCGCGACCACTCTCGTCAGCCCGGATGTGGCGACCTGCGCCGACTGCCTGCGGGAACTGATGGACCCCGGCGATCGGCGACACCGCTTCCCCTTCATCAACTGTACGAACTGCGGTCCCCGCTACACGATCATCCACCGGCTGCCGTATGACCGGCCGGCCACCACCATGGACCGTTTCACCATGTGTCCGGCGTGCGAGGCCGAGTACCGGGACCCGACCAACCGGCGGTTTCACGCCCAGCCCAACGCCTGCTGGAGCTGCGGACCGCGCGTCGAGCTCTGGGACAACCAGGGGCTGTTCATCCCCTGCCACGACCCCATCGAGTTGGCCGGTCGGCAGCTCAGCGACGGCCGCATCGTCGCCGTCAAGGGAATCGGCGGCTTTCACCTGGCCGTGGATGCACGCAACGAAGAGGCGGTGCAGACGCTCCGGCGGCGCAAGCGGCGCGACGAAAAGCCGTTTGCCCTGATGGGTGCCTCGCTGGCGGCGCTGCGCGAGATCGTGGAGCTGACACCGGATGCGGAGGTGCTGCTCCGCTCCCCGCAGCGCCCCGTCCTGCTGTTGCCCAAGCGTCCCGGCGGCCCGCTGGCGACTGCGATCGCACCCGGCAACCGCGATCTCGGGGTGATGCTACCCTATACGCCCATCCACCACCTGTTGTTCGCCGATAGCGACGCGCCCTGGCTGGTCATGACCAGCGGGAACTTTTCCGAGGAACCGATCATCATCGAAAATCGTCACGCGGCTGAGATCCTGGCGCCGATCGCCGATTATTTCCTGGTGCACAACCGGGACATCCTCGTTCGCAACGACGACTCGGTCTGCCGCAGCTTTCGGAACCGGATCTATTTCATCCGACGCTCCCGTGGCTATGCGCCGGCACCGATCAAGCTGCTCACCAGTTATCCCAGCGTGCTGGCGGTGGGCGCCGAGCTCAAAAACACCATCGCCGTCAATCGCGGGGAACACGTGTTCCTGAGCCAGCACATCGGCGACCTGGAGAATGCGGAGGTCAGCGCCAGTTTCGAGCAGGCCATCCAGCGGATGCAGGAGCTGTTCGATATCACCCCCGCGCTCATGGCCTATGACCTGCATCCCGAGTACCTGTCCACCAAGTATGCCAAGAACCGGCGGGGTGAACTGCCGCTCTACGGCATCCAGCATCATCACGCCCACATCGCCGCCTGCCTGGCGGAGAACGGCGAGCGCGGACCGGTAATCGGCCTGGCACTCGACGGCACCGGCTACGGTCCCGACGGTCGAATCTGGGGCGGTGAGGTGCTGGTGGCCGACCTGCGCGATTACGAACGTGTCGGTCATTTCCGCGAAGTCGCCATGCCCGGCGGAAGCCGGGCCATCCGGGAACCGTGGCGGATGGCCGTCAGCTACTTGCATCATGCGCTGGGCCCCGGTTTCAGCGAGCTTCCGCTCCCCTTCCTTTCCGATATCGCGCCGGACAATCTGCGGCTGGTGGTCCAGATGCTCGAACGGCGGATGAATTCCCCGGAGACATCGAGCTGTGGACGTCTCTTCGACGGATTCGCCGCGCTGTCCGGTGCCCGACAGCGCGTGACTTTCGAAGGCCAGGCGGCCATGGAGTTCGAGATGCTCTGCGACGAAGCGGATGACGGGCCGCCGTACCCGTTCCCGTGCGCCGACGGCGTCATTGAAATCGCGCCGGCGGTGCGCGCCGCCACGGACGACGTGTGCGCCGGGGTCTCCGCCGGCAGAATCAGTGCGCGTTTCCACCACGGCCTCGTCCGGCTGTTCACCGACCTGTGCCGCCGGTTGTCCGCCGAACGCGGGATCGCCACGGTTGCTCTCTCCGGGGGTGTCTTCCAGAATCTGTGGCTCCTCAGCCGGCTCAGCACCGAATTGCAGGACGCCGGACTCCGTGTCCTCCTGCACCACCTCGTGCCCTGCAATGACGGCGGCATCGCCCTGGGGCAGCTGGCGGTTGCCGCGGAGCGCCATGTGACCGGGTGGGAGGAACCATGTGTGTAGCAGTCCCGATGCAGATCGTCTCGATCCCGGCAGCCGACCGCTGCATCGCCGAGATCGGCGGGATCAGCCGGGAAGTCAGCCTGATGCTGCTGCCCGACGCCGCCGTGGGCGATTACGTGATCGTCCATGCCGGCTTCGCCATCGAACGGCTGGACGAGGAGGAAGCCATGCGCACCCTCGAATTGTTCCGGCAACTGGGTGACATCCTCGCGGATGAGCCGACCGGCCATGAATGACCAGTCACCCACCGACATCGTGCTGCTGGCACACGGCAGCGGCGGCCAGATGTCGCACCGCCTGGTGACGGAGTATTTCCTGCCGGCTTTCGCCAATCCCGCCCTAAATCTGCTGGAGGACAGCGCACCCGTTGACGCGGACGGTGCCCGACTGGCGCTGACTACCGATTCGTACGTCGTGGACCCGCTGTTCTTTCCCGGCGGGGATATCGGCCGGCTCGCGGTGTGTGGCACCGTCAACGACCTCGCGGTGAGCGGCGCGCGGCCTCTGGCCCTGACCGCCGGCTTCATCCTCGAAGAAGGCCTGCCGCTCGCCGATCTGCGCCGCATTCTGGAATCCATGCGGGCGGCGGCGCTCGAGGCCGGCGTCCCCGTCGTGGCGGGGGACACCAAAGTGGTGCCACGGGGCAAGGGCGACAAAGTGTTCATCAACACCGCCGGTGTTGGTCTCCTGCCGCCGGGGCGAGAGGTCGGCGCCCGGCGCGCCCGCCCCGGCGACGCCGTGTTGATCAATGGGCCTGTGGGCGACCACGGCATCGCCGTCATGCTGGCTCGCGAAGGTTTCCAGGTATCGGAGGAAGTCCGGTCGGACTGCGCACCGTTGTTCACCCTGATCGATCCGCTGTTCCAGGCCGGTCTGCCCGTGCATGCGATGCGCGATCCCACCCGCGGCGGTCTGGCCACGGTCTTGAACGAAATCGCGTCGGCAGCGTCCGTCCGCATCGAGGTCGACGAAGAGTCGGTGCCCGTTCGACCGGCGGTGTTCGGAGCGGCGGAGATCTTCGGCTTCGATCCGCTCTATCTCGCCAACGAAGGCAAGGTGGTATTCTGCCTGCCCGAGGAATGTGCCGGACCGGCGCTTGCACTGCTCCGAAGCCACCCGCTGGGGACCGCCGCCGCCATGATCGGCCGCGTGCTCGACTGCCCGGACCGACCCACCGTCACTCTTCGGACAGCGATCGGCGGCGGGCGGGTGCTTGACATGCTCGTCGGTGAGCAGCTGCCCCGCATCTGCTGAATTGCGAAACGCGGTAGTTCTGGTAGAATATAGAAAACTCGGCCCGATGAGGTTCAAGGTGCGCAAACTGGAAGACAAGTTCTATCCCGTCGAGCCGTTCAAAGATTTCCGGGAAATGCTCCTCAACAGCCGCCAAAAGTGGGGCACGCATCCCGCTTTCATGGAGAAGGTGGACAACGAATGGCGGCCCACGACGTTCAACAAACTTTTCTATTCCGTGATGTCACTGGGCTGCGGCCTGCGAAGCCTGGGCATGAATCGGCAGATGAATGTGGCATTCGCTTCGGAGAACCGCATCAATTGGTGCATCACTTATCTTGCGGTCGCATGCGGCAACGCCGTCTGCGTCCCCATCGACAAGGAGTTGAAGAGTCAGGAATTTTTCCACATCCTCTACACCACCCAGACGGAGATTTTCGTCGGCTCCCAGAAGTACGTGGACATGGTGCTGGAGATGACCGGCTCTCTGCCCCACCTGCGCCATATCATCAACATGGACGACCGGGCGGAAAACTCCATGGTGCTGAAATTCACGGACATTCTTCATGACGGCAGTCGCCTGTTCGACAAGGATGCCTCCGATTATCCCTACACCGTGATCGAACCCGACCTGCCCACCTGCATCCTCTTCACATCCGGCACCACCGGCACGTCCAAGGGTGTGATGCTCAGCCAGAGCAACATCATCGCCGACCTCCGCGCCATGCTCCAGGTCATTCCCATCCGCCATCCCGAAGTCTTCCTCAGCGTCCTGCCCCTGCACCACACCTATGAATGCACTTGCGGATTTCTGGGCCCGGTTTCCCACGGCATGACCGTGGCGTTCGCTGAAAACCTCAAGCGCATTCCGGATAACCTGCAGGAGGTCCACGCCACCATCCTGCTGGGCGTGCCCCTGCTCTACGACGCCATCTACCGCAGGATCATGGAGCGGATCGCCGAGAAGGGCATGACCAAGTTCCGCATCGGCAAGGGCATCGCTTCATTCACCGAGCGGCTGTTCCACAAGAACATCCGCCGCCAGGTGTTCAAGGCGCTGCACGAGCGGTTCGGCGGCCGCCTGAAACTGCTCATCAGCGGCGGCGCCGCGATCTCCCCCGAGATCACCCGGGGGTTGCGGGAGCTCGGCCTCACCGTCATCCAGGGTTACGGCCTGACGGAGACGTCACCCGTCATCACCCTCAATCGTGTCCATAACTTCAAGGATGATTCCGCCGGCCTGCCTTTGCCGGGCGCAGAATTCAAGATCGACAACGGCGAGATCTGTGTTCGCGGCCCCATGGTGATGCTCGGTTACTACAACAATCCTGAAGCCACGGCCGAGGTGATCGTCGACGGGTGGTTCCATACCGGTGACCTCGGATTCATCGACGCGGACGGATTCCTGTTCATTCAAGGGCGCAAGAAGGCGGTCATCGTCACCGCCAACGGCAAGAATGTCTATCCGGAGGAGATCGAGTACCAGCTCAACCGCAGTCCGTTCATCCTGGAATCACTGGTCTGGGAGGGACCTGACGCTCATAAGTACTGTGAGGAGGTCCACGCCATCATCGTGCCGGACATCGCCTACTTCGACCAGTACCTGACGAAGCAGGGCAAGAAAATCAGCGAGCACGAGGTTGAGGAGATCCTCAAGCAGGAAGTCCAAAAACAGTGCAGCCGCCTGGCCAACTACAAGCGGGTTCAGCGCTTCACCGTCCAGTGGGAGGAGTTCGAGAAGACGACCACCCGCAAGATCAAGCGCTACCTGTACACCAGCAAGATCCGACCGGTCAGCGGCAAGCACGAATAGTCAGCGCCGCTTGTACCACTCCACGTAAACCACAACGCGGGACGGATGATCCGTCCCGCGTTGTGGTGTGGAAACCGCTCGAGGCGATGATGGTTCAGTAGTCGTCGCAGGTCTCGGCGTTGGCGGCCGTGTCGTAGGTCCAGCCGGTCAGGGACACGGTGTTCACGCAGAAACCGAAACCGCCGATTCCGGTTTTCGACGCGCTCGAGATGACGGCGACTCCGGAGGAGTTGGTCACGGCGCTGGCGCTGGTGGTGAACCAGTCGGAGAAGGCTCCGGCGACTGTGGCGCCGGCAACCGGGCTGCCGCTGGCGTCGACGATGGTCACCGTGGCCACGCCCGTGTACTTGGAGCCCTTCTTCTTGGTTGTCAGGACGATGGACTGGACATGCATCTTGGAACCGTTGCCCGATGATGCATTGAGCCACTGAGACACGCTGTTGAAATAGGAGGCGAAAGCACCGTCCACGGTGGCGTTGTTGATCTCGTCGCAGACATCGTTCAGGTTGGTGCCGCACGCGCCGGAGAGTTGCCCCACCACCTGGCCGCTGGCATTGAGCACCGGCGAGCCGCTGCTGCCGCCTTCGGTGGCGCCGATCACGTCGCGGCTGTAGATCCAGCTCCCACGGGGCCAGCTGCGGCAGGTGCCGGCGCTGGTGTTCACCGTGTGGGTGGAAAACGCCTGAGGCGCTCCCTGCGGATGAGAGATCCGGTACAGGGCCGCACCGTTGGTATTCGCTATCGGCGTGCTGTTCCAGCCGAGGAACACGCTGCCGGCCGGAGGATTCTGGCTCAACTGCATCAGGGTGTAATCGCCGGTTTTGTTTGTGCTGAGGATGGACGCACCCAGGGTGCGAGGCACTTCACCCACCGGATCGTAGCAGGCGCTCCGGCAGGTAGACGTCCGGAACTGCCAATAGCATTCCAGGCTGGCGGCTTCACTGGAACGGCTGATGCAGTGGTTGGCGGTGAGGAAATAGGGAATCTGGGTGGAGGGGTCGGTGTCAGCCAGCAAACCGCCGGAGCACATATACATGTATGCCCCGGACACAAACAGCATATGAGCCACGGCATCGCGGGCTTCCTCGATGTGCGCATAGTCGCTTGAGCTGTAGCACGTCGCATCCTGCACGCAGGCGGCATTGAACGAGCAGAAGCTCTTGTCCGGGAACGTGTCCAGCCGCTGCAGGAACGGGAGGAGGAATTTATGGCCCAGGTGGGCGACGTCGGCAACGGTGAAATTGACGGCCTGGATATCCTCCATCGAGATGCGGCCGTACAGGCGGAGTTGCAGGAAGGCGGCGGAGCCGCTCACCGAATTGGTCCAGAAATCGCCGGTGTCGGAGGGACCGCGTCCGGTGTACGGTCCGAAGGCTTCGCCATCCATATTATAGATGTACAGCTCGGCGCCCTCGGGCAGTGAGAAGTCGGACAGATGAATGCGCAGGGCGACCGCGCCATCTGACACGACCTGGGCGGTCCAGACGAATCCGCCGTCCGTCATCCAGCGGACGGCACCGTTGGCGCCGATGCCGCCGTTGCGGGAGACGGCCCGCGGGGAGAAGCGGGAAAAGTCCGCTCGAACGCCCGTCGGTTTCACGACGCCCACCCGCTCCTTGCGGGACGCGTTGGTGTCGTCGCCTGCGCATGTCTCACAGATGTAATTGTCAACGGCCTGAAGTTCCTCGTCGGTCACCAGCACCCGGATGATGGCGCCCAGGCGGATGGCGGCCTGTTCAGCCACCAGACGGTCGTAGCGCTCGGCCTGTTCGAGAAAGTACTTGTCCACATCCAGGTGTCCCGGAGACCGCTCGCTGAATGTTTCAACGTGGACCGGCTGCTCCGCCTGTCTCGTCATCGGCTCCCGGTGGATGACGGTCCCGGCGAAGACAGCCATCGTGAAGGCCACCAGTGCCACACAGAGGCAAACGGAACGAAGCGAATGGTTCATGGGCTAACCTCGACAAAATAGAATGTGACAAAGATCACAACGCATCTGTGCATGGAGTATGGTATTAATCCAGCCGTACGAAATTTTATTATTTCAATTCTGTTACATGTGTAGTGATTTCATCACGGAACCGAATGCGACGTGACTCTTCATTTCGGACCCGTCCGAATATTGTTGCAATTACAGATACTTGGACGTAGATTGGCTCCAACACTCCGGCGCAATGGGATGATCCGGCCGGCAGAATTTGGAAACTTAATTAATGCGCGTCATCACCGGGATCAAGCAGCCTTTCGTAGGCGAGGTGTTCGCACCACCCGACAAATCGGTCACGCACCGCGCGCTGCTGCTGGCCGCCGAAGCCGATGGGACGTCCCTCATCCGATCTCCTTCGCGAAGCGCCGATTGCCAGGCGACCATAGAGTGTCTGCGTGCGCTGGGAGTCGGGATCCAGCTGCGTCATGGTCACCTGAGGATTGATGGACTCGGCCTGGGGGCTCTCCGGGCGCCGGCCCGGAGCCTTTATGCCGCCAACTCCGGAACCACCATGCGCCTGTTGGCGGGTATCCTGGCCCGACAGCCGTTCGATTCGATTCTCGACGGCGACGCCTCACTGCGACGCCGTCCCATGGAGCGGGTGGCGGAACCGTTGAACGCCTTGGGGGCCTGCGTGAGCACCACGCGAGGTTTCCCGCCCGTCCACATCGCCGGGCGTTCGCTCCGCGGCGGCCGCGTGGTGCTTCAGACGCCCAGCGCCCAGGTCAAATCAGCGGTGCTCCTGGCCGGGCTGGGTGCGGCGGGGGTCACGCGCTGCCGCGTGCCCGTCCTCTCCCGTGACCATACCGAAAGGCTGTTCTTCCGGCTGGGCCTGCCGCTAAAGAGCAACAACCTAGAGCTGCACGTGCGTCCCGTTGACCGAATCCCAGCGTTCGAGATGCGGATCCCCGGCGACCCGTCCGGGGCGGCGTTCCTGGCGGGAGCCGCCGCTGTGATCCCCGGTGCGACGGTGCGGATCCACCGGGTGGGGCTCAACCCCACGCGTACCCTCTTCTTCCGCTACCTGGAACGAATGGGAGCCGAGATCGCCTGGTCGCCGGATGCACCGGACCCCTGGGAGCCCGGCGGCACGCTGACCGTACGCGGCGCGGATCTTCGGGCTGTCCGGGTCGACCCGGCGGACGTTCCTCTGCTCATCGACGAATTGCCGCTCCTGGCTGCGTTGGCCGCCGTGGCCCAGGGAGAGACATCGGTTCGCGGCGCCGCTGAGCTGCGGGTCAAGGAGTCCGACCGGATCGCCGCCATGGCAACCGGGTTGCGGCGCCTCGGAGCCGGTGTCGAGGAGCATCCGGACGGTTTTTCCATCGAGGGCGGCTCTCCGCTTCACGGCGCCGACGTGGACGCGGCCGGCGATCACCGCGTGGCCATGGCGTTCGCCGTGGCGGCGCTGGCCGCCGTCGGCATCACCCGCATCCGCGGCGCCGAGTCAGCCGCCGTGTCGTATCCAGGTTTTTTTGATGTCCTGGACCGGCTCACGGCCGGATTTTCCCCCCACCGAGGTGAGATCACATGAGCAGCTCGTTCGGCCGGATTTTCCGGGTCACCACGTTCGGCGAATCACACGGCCCGGCCATGGGCTGCGTCGTGGACGGCTGCCCGTCTCGTCTGCCCATCACGGCCGAGGAGATACAGGTGGAGCTTTCACGCCGCCGTCCCGGCCTGCCCCACACGTCTCCCCGCCCGGAACCAGACGCGGTGGAGATCCTGTCCGGCGTCCACGACGGCTTGACCCTGGGTACGCCGATCCTGCTGCTGGTGCGCAACCGGGCGGCCCGAAGCGAGGACTATGCTGAGCTCCAGCACATCCTGCGCCCGTCCCACGCGGATTACACCTACCTGGCCCGCTACGGTATCCGCGATCCGCGCGGAAGCGGCCGCGCCTCGGGCCGTGAAACGGTGGGTCGGGTCGCCGCCGGCGCCGTGGCCGGCAAGCTGCTGCGCCGGGCGGGCGGGATTGAAGTGGTGGCCAGTGTCCGGTCGGTGGAAACGATCGAAGCGGCGATTGATCCGAACACCGTCTCCGAGACCGACGTGTATGCGAGCCCCGTCTTCTGCGCCGATCCCCGGGCGTCGGCGGCCATCGCCGAGCGGATCGAGGCGGTGCGCGCCGAGGGGGACTCCGTGGGCGGCCGGATCGTCGTGGCGGTCCGCGGCGTCCCGGCCGGACTGGGCGACCCGGTATTCGACAAGCTGACCGCCGATCTGGCCAAGGCGATGCTCAGCATCCCCGCCTGCCGCGGGGTCGAGTTCGGGACAGGCTTCGCCGCATCCCGCATGCGCGGCTCGGAGCACAACGACCCATTCATCATGCGGGACGGCCGGGTGCGCACGACGACCAACCATTCGGGCGGCATCCAGGGCGGCATTTCCAACGGCGAGACGATCGTGTTCCAGGTGGCCTTCAAACCCACCAGCAGCATCGCCCGTCCGCAGGCGAGCATCACCGTCACCGGCGAGCCGGCCACCGTGACGGTGAAGGGCCGCCACGATCCCTGCATTGCGCTCCGGGTAGTCCCGGTTGTGGCGGCGATGACGCGGCTGGTCCTGGCCGACCACTGGCTGGAGCGGCGCGCCTTCCACGTTGATCTTTAAGTGGCGTCTTGATACACTTGACATTCATCTCAGGCGAAGCTGTCGAGGGTTGGCCATGAAACGGATGGCGGCAGGTTTGGTTCTGATGATCGCGCTGGCGGTGACGGTGGCCGCGGCGGATTCGTTCCGTATCACCGCAGTGGATCTGCTGGACACGCTGAAGCTGGACATCAACGGCGCCGGGCCGCTCCTGCTGTGCGCCGATCCGCCGCGTAACCGGATCGTGCTGGCCAATACGCTCACCGCGTCGGTGTCCGTCATCGACGGTGCGACCCACGCCGTCCGCAACCTGCCCATCGGCAACCGCGTGCCCCAGTGGCTGAAGAGCGAGGCGCTCGCCGTCAATCCCCGCGACGGAGCCATCTATGTGATCGGCGAGCGGTCGCTGCATGTGCTGCCGCCGGGACGGGCATCCGCTGTCACCCTGAACACCGGCGAGCAATATGAGTCGCTGGCCGTCGACGCGACCTCCGGTCGCGCCTTGCTGGCCAGCCGGGCCAGCGAGGACCTGGTGCTGGCCGATCCAGCCGACGGCAGCGTCCGCCGGATCCGCTGGGCTTCGGGCATCGAGCCGTTCGGCAACCTGAACATGACCCCGCCCCCGCCCGTCCGCAAGGTTGTGGCCGATCCGCAGCTCGGCCGCTTCGTCGCCGTGGACGGCGCCGCCGCGGCGATGTACCTGGTGGACCCGCAGAGCGGTCAGTTGGGTCCTCGGCGCGACCTGCCGCTGACCGCCGGCGGACGCTGGCACCTGGGCGGATACGATCCTGCGGCTCACACCCTCTACCTGGTGACGGAAACTGCCCAGCGCAAGGTCATGCAGGCCGCTCGGATCCGGACCGATGCCGCCGGCGAGCAGGTCGTGCCCCTCCCGGGTCTGGCCGAAGGAGTAGGCATCACCTGCAGTCCCGGCCGCGACGAATTGTACATCGCCTACGACAATGACCCGGTACTGCACGTGATCGACTTCAAGGCGGCCGGCACGGTCACGGAAGTGCCTCTGCCCGCTTTCGGCAACGACGCCGTCGCCCTGGACGCCGAGGGCGGCAAGCTGTACGTGGCCAGCTGGGCCTACGGCGAGGTGGACCGGATCGACCTTGTGGAACGCCGGTTGGAACGCCGGTACAAGGACATGGGCGTCATCCCCCACATGTTTGGCCTGGCTTGGAATCCGGTGAGCCGGCGCCTCTATATCCCCATCGGGGCGACCGCGGTGAACGGCTCATTCGGAGCGGCGCTCACCGTCCTGGATCCCGACACCGGCACCGTCGCCAAGGTGCGGACAGGCTGGGCACCGGTGGATCTGACCTGGTCCGAAGCGCGCGGCGCCATGCTGGTGGTGAACTCCGAGGATGAGCTTGCCGAGGTCTTCCCCGACGGCAGCTACTGCCTGCACGCTCTGCCCTGCACCTACCCCACCAGCGCCGGTCCGGCTCCCGGCGGCGACGTCTACGTGGCCTACGGTCCCCACCAGTCATACTGGCCGGTGGTGTACATCTGGGGCGCTAAAAACGGCCTGCTGCGCATCCGCACCGAAGACATGACGTTCGACGACCGCCGCCTGCCCCGTCAGGTCCATGAGATGGCGCTGGACCGGAACGGGGCCGTCCACCTGCTGCAGAACTGCTGGGGCAAGGAGAAGCAGTTCATCACCGTCCTGCCCGATACGGTACGCGAGTTTTCTCCCCAGTTCCGGGTGGAACTGGAGGGCGAATACGAACGAGAAAACACGCCCCGGTTCCTGCGCCACGACCCGGCGCGGGACTGGCTGTATGTGGCTCGCGATGCGGAAACCGACGACGGACACGGCTCGTTCTACATCGTGGAGGCCCGGTCCGGCAAGACGCTCCATCGCCTGCACACCGGTCCGACTCCCGCCGACTGCGCCTTCGACGACCGCCGCATCTACGTGGCCGATTTCGGCGACCGGGCGGTCCACGTCATCGACAAGGACGGATTCGCCGGCCGTCGCATCGCCGCCGGCGAACAGCCGCTCCGGCTGGCCATCACCGGCGACTGGCTCCTGGTCCTGAATCACGCCGGTCGGTCGTTGAGCCTCGTGAACCGGCACACCCTGGCCGCCACGGAGATCGCGGTGCCCGTCGACGGGCGACCCGACAACCTGGCCGGCTTCGGCGACACCGCCATCCTGACCGCGCACGGGCCGGACGCGCTGGATATCCTCGCGTTCGATCCGGCGACCCGTTCGTTCCAAACGATTTACCGTTTCCAGTACCCGTTCGGTGACGCCCGCATGGATTCACGCAACGTGGCGTTCTACCTGGACGGCCGTTTCGGCGACGCCATCTTCGATATCAGCCGGATCCGGACCGACCCCCGCGGTCGAGTCTGGGTCAGCGATTTCCTGTCCGGCCACGTGTTCATCCTGGAGCGGGCTCCCGTTGCCGGCGCCCGCTGACGGCATGCACAAGGCCTGGGCAGAGGATTTCACAAATCTTCACACAACGGGTTTGATCGTATGAAAGCACGCATTGTGGACTACCTGATCGCCGAGTTCGACCAGCTGAAGCCCTTCCAGATTGAAAACACCATCCAGCTCCTCAACGAAGGGTGCACTATTCCGTTCATCGCCCGGTATCGCAAGGAAAAAACCGGCGAGATGGACGAGGTTCAGATTCAGTCGGTGCGCGACCGCCACCAGTATCTGACCGAACTCGAAGAGCGGAAAAAAACGATTCTCGAAACCATTGACAAGGCCGGCAAACTCACCCCGGAGCTTCAGGACAAGATCCTCAAGTGCATGAAGAAGCAGGAGCTCGAGGACCTTTACCTCCCCTACCGGCCCAAGCGGCGCACCCGCGCCACTATCGCCCGGGAGAAAGGGCTGGAGCCCCTGGCGGCGTTCATCCGGGTCTACCGCGATCCGGAGGCCGACATCGCCACCATTTGCGCGCCCTACCTGTGCGAGGCGCGCGGCGTGACCAATATTCAGGACGCGTTGCAGGGCGCCCAGGACATCCTGGCTGAAGACATCTCGGAAAACGCCGACTACCGCAAGTTCATCCGCCGGATCTACGCCGCCGAGGGTCTGATCGCCTCCCGGCTCAAGAAGGACGCCCCCGAGGAGCGCACCAAGTTCGAGATGTATTACGACCACAGTGAACCGCTTCGCACGGTGCCATCGCATCGCTTTCTGGCCATGCGACGAGGCGAGAAGGAGGGCGTGCTCAGCATCGAACTGTCAGGTCCCGATGAACGCATCCTCGAAGTGCTGGGGAAATTTTGGATCACCGACCCGCAATCCTACTTCGCGCCCCTGCTGACCGAGGCGCTGGTGGACGCCTACAGCCGGCTGATGCTCCCGTCCATCGCCCTCGAACTGCTGCTCGAGATCAAGGGCAAGGCGGATGACGAGGCCATCCTCGTGTTCGAAAAGAACCTGCGCAACTTGCTGATGCTGCCGCCCGGCGGCGACAAGGTGGTGATGGGCATGGATCCAGGCTTCCGCACGGGCTGCAAGGTCGCGGTCGTGGACCGGACCGGCAAGTTCCTGGAGGAAACGACCGTCCACCCGGTGGAACCCCATCATCGGGTTCAGGAAGCGGAAGCGGCGCTTCTGCCCCTCATCAAGACCCACGCGGTCGAGGTCATCGCCATCGGTAACGGGACCGCGTCACGCGAGACGTTCCTGTTCGTGCGGGAGATGCTTAAAAAATACGAGTTGGAAGGGACTGTCAAGATCGTCGTGGTCAACGAATCCGGGGCATCCGTCTACTCGGCTTCCGAAGCGGCCCGAACGGAATTCCCCGACCTCGACGTGACGGTCCGCGGCGCGATCTCCATCGCCCGGCGCTTCCAGGACCCCTTGGCCGAGCTGGTCAAGGTGGATCCCAAGTCCATCGGTGTCGGCCAGTACCAACACGACGTGAACCAGCGCAAACTACGGAACAAGCTGGCCGAAGTGATCCAGTTCGTGGTCAACCAGGTGGGCGTGGAGCTCAACAGCGCCTCCACGTCGCTGCTGGCGTACGTCTCGGGCGTCACGCCGGCCCTGGCTAAGGCCATTGTGGAACGCCGCTTTCAGGAAGGCCCGTTCACGTCGCGGGACGAGCTGCGGCAGATCCCCCGCCTCGGCGAGAAGACGTTCCAGCAGGCGGCAGGTTTCCTGCGCATCCGCGGCGCCGCCAACCCTCTCGACGCCTCCGCGGTCCACCCCGAAAGCTACGCCATCGTGGAGCGGATGGCCGCGGATTTGGGCGTTTCCGTCAGCGCGCTCATTGGCAGCGACGAGCTCGTCCAGCGGATCGATTTGGAGCGCTACTGTTCCGACGAGGTCGGACTGCCCACCCTGCGGGACATCGTCGCCGAACTTCGCAAACCGGGGCGCGATCCCCGGTGCGAGGCCGCCAGCTTCGAGTTCGAGACCGACTACCGGGACATCACCGATCTCAAGGAAGGTCTCGTTCTGTCCGGCATCGTTACCAACGTCACCGATTTCGGGGCGTTCGTGGACATTGGCGTTCATCACGACGGTCTCGTCCATGTTTCGCGGATGGGCCGCAAGGTCAAGAACCCGTACGACGTGTGTGCAGTGGGTCAACGGATCACGGTGAAGGTGGTCGGAGTGGACACCGAGCGGAAGCGGATCAGCCTGAGCTTGGCACAGTAGCCGGCGCCGCCGCCACAACCGCCCATGCCTTGAGCCGACCGCGGCTCAGCACCTTGTCACCGGTGGGCACTGCGTGGTTCCCGCCGCCCACGAGGCAAAGGTAGAACACCAACTGGCTGTCCTGACGCAGGTGATCCAACAGGTCACGGCGTTTGAGATACCGGGGGATCCCCACGGCGGCATAGAACGAGTCCATCTTACTGGTGCGCTCCACCCCGGCCGGATCCGTGACGTACTGGGTCGGGGTGACGAAGAACACCGGATGGCCTGCGGATTGCTCCTCCAGCACGCTCCAGATCCGGAACCGGGTGCGCTGCAGGTGGTAGACACAGCGGGCCAAGGCCACCGCCTCGCCCACTTGGATGTCGAAGGGGTGGGTTTCGAGCGTCAGCTCCTCGGCGTCGTCAGGCAGGGGCTCCGCCGGATTTGGGTTGCCGACGTAACCTTTCTTATAGGCGTAGACGGCGCCGCCCACGGCCAGACCCCCGACACCGGACCAGATCGCCAGCGACTTCCAGTTTTTTTTCAGGAACTGCTTGATCATGGATCACCTCGTGGTCCGGTGGTTCACTGGACTTCGCCCGGCAGGTGGAACGATCCGGGCAGCAACTCGGCAACGGCATTACCCAGCCTGGCCATCAGGGCGTCGCGGATGGATGCGACACTACGGGTGCCTTCGTCCAGAGCGATTTTCTCCACCCGGTGCATCGGGAAGAAGGTGGTGGTCAGGAGCGGCAGGGGGTCATCCGCCGGCCCGCCCCGATCCAGCCAGTCCTGCACAGTGCTCAAGTCGGTTCCGGTCAGCCAGATTCCCACGGATGTGTTCCGGTAGAGAATGCCCCAGTATTTCTCCCGAGGACCGTTCAAATAGACGACGGCGAACACCAGGTTGGGATCATCGAACAGATTCATGGGGCGCATTGTACCACAAAAATGGCAGTGCGCCTTGTCTTCCCTACTTGCGCCGGAGGCCGGGTTTCGTTAAACTCTGGACGGTTTTCGGCATCCCAACCGGGTAGAAGGTGCGGCGATGACGGTCCAAGTTAGAATATTCGCGTTGCTGATGTTTGCCGCCGGACTTTGTCTCCCGCTGCCGGCCGATCCGCAGGCCGGCCAGGACGACAAGTCGCGCAAACCCGCACCCGTGCTTATTCGAGACGATCAGACGCAGCAGCCGGATATGGAAATCCCCGCGGATGAGACGGTCGAACCCGATCCCATCAAGGCGGAACGGGCGTTTGAGGTGGCCTGCTACTACGTCAAGCGGAAGCAGTACGACGCCGCGATCATGCGCTTTCGCGAAGCGGTCAAATACAAGCCTGATTTTGCCGAGGCCAAGTGGCGCTTCGTGGACACTCTGATCCGGAAGAAAGACTGGCGCAATGCCGTCGAGTTCGCCAAGGGTTACCTCGCGGATCCGAACATGAAAGACTTCGTCCAACGGCTGTCCGCCCTGAAGACCGAGGCGGAGAAACATCTGGCCGCCACCCCAGCCCCTAAGGAGAACGAATGATCGCCCGCTGTCTCATCACCGGTGCCATGCTCCTCGTCGCGTCCGGCCTGTACAGCCCGGCGCAAGCCGAAAACTATTTTCATTTCAAACTCATTCCGGAAATACTATCGCTGAGCCGGGGCGCCGACGCCCAGCTGGTTCTCGAGATCCGGACTGATGACGGTTATTATCTTTACAAAGACATGTTGGCGATCAAGGCCGCCGGGCCGGCCGGCGTGGAACTGGGCGCGGCGGTCTTTCCACCGCCCCACATCAAATTCGACCCGGCGAGCGACATGGAACGGGAGATTTACGAGGGCACCAATCGGTTCCCCATCTCCCTGACCGCCGGCGACAGATCGCCGGCGCGCGGCCTGATCACGGTCACCGTGGACTACCAGGGCTGTTCCAAGCTGATCTGCTATCTGCCCGCCACGACCAAGCTGGAAGCCGAAATCGTGGTTACAGTCGGCCCGGCGTCAAACCGGGCGCAAGCACCCCCGGCAACCCAGCCGGTGCCGTCCCGTGAACCCGACCCTTCGGTTGCGGTGGCGTCGCCGGCCAGCCCCGCCATTCAGGAGACGGATCTGCCGAAGCCGGCTCCCGCGCCGACCTCGCCATCCCCTGAGACCACCGCGCCGTCCGAGGCCGACACCATCCGGGACATGATCGGCCAGAGCCATCTGCTGGCGTTCCTGTTCATCTTCGTCTACGGGATCGGCCTGAGCTTCACCCCGTGCGTCTACCCCGTCATTCCAATCACGGTAAGCGTGTTCGGCGCCCGCGGCGCCGAGACCAAGTTGAAGGGCTTCCTGCTGTCGCTGGTGTACGTGCAGGGGATTGCCATGATCTACTCGGTGCTCGGCGTCGCCGCGGCCTTGTCAGGTGCCGTGTTCGGCCAGCACATGAGCAATCCGTGGATCGTGGGCGCCATCGTGGCCCTGTTCTTCGTCCTGGGCCTGTTCATGGCGGGCGTGTTCCAGTTCAACCTCCCCTCGTCGGTACAGACGAGGGCCGCGCAGGTGGGCGGCAAGGGTTTCGTGGGTGCCTTCACCATGGGGCTCGTGTCCGGCGTGATCGCGGCGCCCTGCACAGGACCGGCGCTGGCGGGCGTGCTGGCCTACGTGGCCACCACGCGCGACGCGCTGCTTGGCTTCCTGCTCTTGTACACGTACTCCATCGGATTCGGTTTGATCTTCATGGTGCTGGGCACCTTCTCCACCCTCATCCAGAAGATCCCCAAATCCGGCGCCTGGATGGAGATCGTCAAGGGTATCTTCGGGGCGGCGATGTTCACCGTGGGCCTCTATTTCCTCAAAGACATCGTGCCGTCTCTGCAGCTCAATTTCCTCAGCCGCGACGCCCTCCTGCTGGCCGGCCCGCTGCTCGTAGTCATCGGGTTCCTGTCACGCGGGCTGCGGCATGACCTGCACGGGGCCAGTTGGCGCCAGATTCTGCACAAGAGCTTCGCCATCGCCGCCCTGACGGTGGGCGCGTTCGCCTTCGTTATGGGCGCCATCCGCCCGGCTGAACCGCCCCGCACGGGCGGTGTCGGCAACGAAGCCGGCGTGGCCTGGCTGCACGACCTCGACACGGCCCTGGCGGCCGCCCAAGAGTCGGGGAAACCGGTGATGGTTGACTTTTACGCCGACTGGTGCGCCGCCTGCAAGGAACTGGATCTGTACACCTGGTCCGATCCGAAGGTTCAGGCCGAGCTCCGTCGGTTCGTCGTGGTAAAAGTGGACATGACCCGGCCCTCCCCCCACGATGCCCACTACAAATCCACCTATGGAATTGTCGGATTGCCGGTGGTGGCGTTCCATGATTCACAGGGCCGGCTCCTCGCCGCGCCCCGTGTCACCGGCTTCGTGGCGGCGGAACCTTTCCTGAAACTCATTCAGGATGTCCGCTGAGCGGAACCAATGCCTGCAGCGATCCCGGACAGCCGTTCGGAGGTCGGCAGCCGTTCCGAAATATTCGCCCGTGGAAGCGGAGTCGCGCCCGCCTCAAGCCTTGGACGCAGCAGGGCGCTCAGCCTTGCGGCGCCCCTGCTTCGCCTGCTTGGGTACCAGCTGGTAGCGCAGTTCCATTTCACTGGAGATCTTGTAGATGTGGGGGAAGCGTTCCCCTTTCTCCGCCCGCTGCAGGATTTCGGCCTTCTTGATCATGACCGGCTTGCCGGCCGTGTCGATCACCAGATACACGTCTTCTTTCACCACGCGTAACACCTCCAGATAGAATTGTCGCTCGTACCGCCCCGGATGCCGGATCAGGTAGGCGTCGAGCCGCGCCGTGAATGCGTCGGCGTTGGCGCGCAGAAAATCCTGGAACACGCGGCAGCGGCGAGCCGACGGACAGTTCAGCCGGCAGACCAGCGTGTCCTTGAAATGCTTGAACTTGGGACAGTAAACGGTCTTGTGGTCCATGTGCCGGTCAGGACTCGTCGGGGAATATTTTGCCGGGATTGAGGATGCCGGCGGGATCGAAGGCCTGCTTGATCCGCCGGGTCAGCGCCAGAACGTCCGGCGCCAGATTGTAGCGGATGTACCGTTTTTTTGCCAGTCCGATGCCGTGCTCGCCGCTGATGGCGCCGCCCAGCGCCACGCTGGCTTTGAAAATTTCCTCGACGGCTTCCAGCGCCCGTTTCACCTCGTCGCGGTCCTGCCGCTCGGCCAGCAGGTTCACGTGGAGATTGCCGTCGCCGGCGTGCCCGTAGCAAACGATGGTCACCTGGAACCGCGCGGCAATCTCCTCAATCCGGCGCAGGATGCGTGGCATCTCGCTTCGCGGGACGACGATGTCCTCGTTGATCTTGAGGCTCTTGAGGCGGGTGATAGCGGGCGAGATGGTGCGACGGAATTCCCAGATGCGCTCCCGCTGGGCGGCGTCGGTCGCCTCCAGCGCAATTTGCCCGCCGTGCGCCTTGACCTGGTCCAGCAGCCGGATGAAATCCGCCTCGACGTCACCAGGTTTGCCGTCGATCTCCACGAGGAGCAGCGCCTCGGCGTCGGTGGGTATGCCGTAGTGCAGGACGGCCTCCACCGCCCGGATGGATGGCCGGTCCATCAGCTCCAGCGCCGTGGGGATGATCCGCGCGCGGATGATGCCGGCCACGGCGGCGCCCGCGTCCTCCACCGATGCGAAGGCGATGAGAAGGGTCCGGCGCACCTCGGGGAGCGGCAGCAGTTTGAGGGTGAGCTGGGTGATGACCGCCAGCGTTCCCTCCGAACCCACCAACAGCCCCAGGAGGTCGTACCCCACCACGTTCTTGACCATCTTGCCGCCGGCGGAACAGACAGTCCCGTCCGGGAGGACGAAGCGCGCACCGAGCACGTAGTGTTTGGTGACACCGTATTTCACCGCGCTCAGACCGCCTGCGCATTCGGCCACATTGCCGCCCAGCGTCGAGGTGTTGGCGCTGGCCGGATCGGGTGGATAGAACAGACCGAAAGGCTTGACGGCGTCCTGAAGGTGCTGAGTGACGACGCCCGGTTCGACGACGGCCACCAGATTGTCGGTGTCGATTTCCAGGATCCGGTTCAGCCGGGTCATGGCCATCACGATGCCGCCGCAGGCGGGAACGCAGCCGCCGGTCATCCCGACACCGGCGCCGCGCGGCGTCACCGGTATCCGATGGTGCTGACACAGCGCCATGACGCCGGCCACTGCCGATTCGTCCGGCGGGAACACCACCAGCTCCGGTCCTTCGGGCGCCGGCTCGTTCATGGCGTCCAGCGAGTAACAGATCAGCGTCTCGGGGGCGTCGGCCACGTGCTCGGAACCCAGCAGGTGGCGCAACGCGTGAGTGAACGGTCTGGGCAGGGTCATGCGCGCGCTCCGGCGGCGAAAAACGTCAGGGCGCCTTCGGGCACCACCAGTCCACGATACCCCTCGGGCAGTCCGTGCAGCGCGGTTTTCAAGGCTGCCGCCAGCGAAGCCGCCGGTACGAGACCCGTCGCCGACACCTGCTCTGTCGGCAGCTCCGAGATCAGGTGGATGTGATACCGCCTGGCCTTTTCGAACAGGGCCAGAGCGGTCTGGCCGTTGATGACGTAGTTGCGGATGAGTTCCTCGCGGAATTCCCGCTCGCTCCGAAATCGGAACCAGGGGAAGAAGGTGGGGTGCCCCATCCCTTCCGGACAGGCGGCAAGGACCACCATGGTTCCGCCCGGTCGGAGCGCATGCCGTGCCATCTCAATGGCCTTGTGAGACTGGATGAGGTTGATATCGCGCGGGTGGCCGCCGGCGCTCACGATGACCACGTCCGCCGGTTCGTCCAGCGGGATAGTGTGCCGCGCCAGGTAGCGTCGGCACGCTTCTTCGTGCGAGGCGATGGCGTGGCCGCAAACGCACTGGGCCACGGCGCCGGCGGCGGTGGTCAGGGCGTTGATCGCAAACACGCGCTCCAAGCCCACCAGCCGCAGCGCCGCCACCATGTCCTCGTGGACCGGGTTGCCGTTCAGGACGGCGGTGCCGACGCCGGGGTGACGTCCGGAGCCGTCGGGTTTGAAAACCAGGTTGTGGTTGAATGTGATGGTGGTCTTGGCGGCCAGGCCGGGCAGCAGGCTTTTTCTTCCCCCGGTGAAACCGGCAAAGTAGTGAAAACCGATTCCGCCGATCACCACGATCGCGTCGGCCTCCGCCACCGCCCGGTTCAACCGGATGGTGTTGCCGGAGGGAGTGCGTCCGAAATCCGCCAGTTGTTCGTCGTCCTCGGCGTCGTGCACGAGGATATTCGCCCCTGGGAATGCCGTGGTCGGCACCAGCCGCCGGATCTCCCCCGGCGTCGGTGGACGATGGATGCCAGTCGCGATGATTATCCTTATTTCTTCGTATTTTATATTGTAGTATTTAAAGTATTTTGACAGAGCATCCAGGATGATTTCCGAGCCTGTCCTACGGGTAGCGTCGGAGACCACGAGCAGTGGGCGGCGGCGGCCGGCGAGAAACGCGGCGAGGGACGGACTATCCATCGGACGGTCGCAGGCCTCGACGAAGTGTCCCGCCAGATTGGGTGCCGTTTCCATGGGGGGAAGCGCCGCCACTTGGAAGCGCCGGTCCGGCAGCTTGCCGGTGACCGTGTGGCGGTGATATTTTAACGTGACGATCATCGGCTGAACACTCCCGGCAGGCGCGTCTGGCACGAGGGGCAGCGCCCGTCCTTCAATGCGTTCTGGACGATCTCGAAGCCCACCCGCTGGATGAGCATCCGGTTGCAGGAGGGGCAGCGCGTGCTCTCCTCGGGATGGCCGTAGACATTGCCCACGTAAACGAACTTCAGGCCGACCTGACGTGCTTCGGCACTGAGCTTTTCCAGCGTGGCCACCGGCGTGGGCGGCAGATTCTGGAGCTTGTACATGGGGTGAAAACGCGTCAAATGCAGCGGGACCTGGTCGCCGAGATTCTGGCGGATCCAGCGGAACATCTTGCGGTTTTCCTCCAAGTTGTCATTGAGCGTCGGGATCACCAGCGTCACCAGTTCCAGCCAGATGCCGGCTGCGGCGATCGCCGCCAGGGCGTCGAGGACCGGCTTGAGATGTCCGCGGCACACCTTGGCGTAGAAGTTCTCGGAGAAGCCCTTGAAATCCACCTTGATGGCCGAGAGCACCGGGATGAGCTTGCGCAGCGGCTCGATCTGGATGTATCCGTTGGAGATCATGACACTGCCGATCCCGAGCTTGCGGGCTTCCGCGGCCACGTCGTACATATACTCATAGAACACCACCGGTTCGGAGTACGTGTAGGCGACGGTGGGACTGGCGTACTGGCGCGCCAGCGCCGCCACGCGCGTCGGCGGCAGATCCACGCTAGGCACCTGCTCCGGCCGGAACTGGGAGATCTGCCAGTTCTGGCAGTACTGGCATTCCATATTGCAGCCGGAGGTGGCAATGGACAGCGCCGAGGTGCCCGGCAGGTAGTGGAACAGGGGCTTCTTCTCAATGGGATCGATGTGGGTGGAGCAGACCTGGCCATAAGCCAGCGTGTAGTACTTCCCGCCCCGGTTCTCACGCACGCCGCAGGTGCCGCGCTCCTGGTCGGCCACCACGCACTCGTGGGGACAGAGCTTGCAGCGCACTTTCCGGTCGCCCAGCGGCTCCCAGAAGCGGGCCTCCCGCACCTGCGGCACCGCCCCGCTCCTGAACTTCAATCCGTCCAGGTTCACGGCCGGATGCCCTTCACCGGCCCGGTCCTGGCCCATGGCGCAGCCGCAGGCGGCGAGCGTGAACAGCTTGGCCATGTCCCGTCGGCTCCAGCGCGTCATGACCATCTCCTCGATCCGGGCGACGCGGGCGGCGCCGCTCGATTCAGATCTCCAGCCAGCGGATGGCATCCAGGCATGCCTCTCCGAGGCCCAATCGCCCGGCCTCCGCAAGGTAAGCCGGCTCACGATGCTCGGCGGCCAGCGTGGACATCCCCGCCTCCCGGCGCCGGCGCTCGATGATCTCCTGTGCCACCCGGTCGGCGGCCACCCCGTCCGTGGCGACAATGAGCCCGTGAAAGGGCCAGGTGTACGCCGAATGGAAGGCCGGCCCACCGTGATACTGGGCCAGGTGGGCATCGGCGATGTGCAGGCGGACTTTGCGGCGGATGCTGTCGTGGGTCCAGAGGTGGGCGACGGACGGGGAGCAGTTGTCGTTGTGGTACTTGTTCGGGTTGTGGATGACACCGTAGAAATTCTTCAACATCACCGCCACGCCGGCCAGGTCGTGGTCCTTGAGCACGCCCAGGTTGATCGCCGCGGTGCAGTGCCGCGTGAGGATGCGGGCGAAGCAGGAACCCACCGTCATGGCATGGCTGAGCTGAGGCTCGTAACCGTCCACCAGCGCGTCGGTGCCGAAGATCTTCAGTCCACGACCTGTGGTATTCAGGGTGTAGCCGGCCCGTTGGAGTTCCCGGTCGGAGCGGTCCCAGACGATGATTCGCTCGTCCGGGATTCCGGCCCCGTTGAGCCGCATGGCGATCGCCCGGACCAGTTCGTACCGTGGGACCAGCGGCCGGCCGGCCATGGCGTTCACCTTGATGGCCACCACGTCATCGGGCCGGAACAGACGCTTCCAGGCGGCTGTGGCGGTCTCTTCCTCCATCAACCGGGCCATGGCGCGATCGAGCAGCGCGCCCGGCGTCGCCGGAGTGGTGCTCCCCTTGGCTGCTCGGGCAACAACCACCCGGCCCCGCCACCGGTCCGTCGGAACGATTTCGCCGAATGCATTGTGGAACCATTGGGTCGATGCGCCGATAAGCAGGGGGCCGGCTGCGACGGTCTTGAGGCTGTCGGTCAGAAACTCGCGCCTACTCCTTCTCATTAAAGACCACCGCCGTGAAGGTCATCAGGACGGCGTCCGGCTCGCGGTAGGCGCCGGCGGGCAAGCCGGCCTTGCGGCAGACCTGCTCCAGGAACTGCCGTCGGTCCCAGCCCCACTCCACGGGCACCTGGGGCAGGAGCAGCCCGGACCGGCCGCTCTTCTGGATGACAAGGCCGTGCTTCCCCACCTGCACGGTCTGCGGATCAGGACACGGCGCCAGGGGGGAGAGAACGGAGATTTCAATCCGGAGTTTCCGGAGCTCGTCCCGGGTCACCGGCGGGAATCGTGGGTCTCGCACCGCTGCGTTGACGGCCATGTCGGCGACCGCCTGGTACAGCGGCACCTGCGGAGTGACGTACCCGATGCAGCCCCGCAGCTCGCCGCCACGGGTGAGTGTGACGAACGCACCGCGGAGCTCCTTGAGCCGAGGGGTGAGCGTATACGCGCCGACGTCCACCGCCGGCTGCCTGCCATCGCGCATGTAGGCATCCAGCGTCCGTCTGGCAATGCTCAGCAGGGTGTTTTTTTCCGCCGGGCTCAGTGTGTATTCGGACGCAGCCGGGGTCTCCTGCGCGCCGCCGGCGACCTGCGGATCGGCAAACAGAATGGAAACATAGCTGACGGATTTCGTGAAGTCACGGGTGATCTCCCCGGAGGTGGTGTATTCCAGCACCCGGCCCTTGATCACTTTTTTCTTCGCCAGCTGCTGCAACGCGCGGATGGCGATGCTGATGCCGTTGCGGCCGCAAATCGTGTCGCGGGTGGTCCGAATGTGTTCCATGAATCCGTCGTAATCCAGGGCCGCGATCTGGCCCGCCGCCTTCAGGTTCCATTTTTTGAGATTGCCCGCCGGATCATCGCGGAACGGCACGAAGCCGTAGTTGGGGCCGTAATGCGTGAAGTCGGAGGAGACCACGAGCAACGTCTGCTCGTCGAGGAGCGGTTCGAGAAGTCCGGCCAGCGTCCGCACATCCTCCGATTTCAGGTCGCCCACCAGGATGGGGATGATCCGGACCTTGGGCAGGGTCACCTGGAGGAACGGCAACTGGCATTCCAAGGCGTGCTCCCGGACGTGTGCGTCGGGCGCGTCCACGAACAGGGCATGGGTTTGCAGCCGCCGGCAGGTTTCCAGATCGAGATACACCGGCCCCAGCGGCGTGTCGTAGGCGGCGGCAGGCGTGATGGATGCGCCCCGGAAGGCACCGTAATGGGCCGGGGCCAGCAGCACCACGCGCTCCCACTTGCCGCCGCGCAGGTGCACGTAGCCGGCGGCGGCGGTGGAGCCGGAATACACGTAGCCGGCGTGGGGCACCACCAGCGCCACCGGCGGCTCGTCCGGTTTGCGCACCGCGTTACGGGCCGCCCGGTCAAGGAGGGACTGCACCTGGGTGCGAAGGCCGTCGGCCGACGCCTCATACCACAAGCCGGCCACCGCCGCCTCGCGGTGGGGTAGATCGCCTGCCGCCGCCGGCATGACCATCACCGCCATCAACAGAACCGCCAGGAGACAATATTGGGCTCTCATTGCGTCCTCATTTATCGTGTGTGGCGGAACGCGCCGGGTCGCATGGCCCGGTCATTTCTCCACCGCTTTGTAGCTTTCCTTGTGGCTCACCTTCAGCTTGTCGGGCTTGCCGTCACGATTGATGTCCGCTTCCGCTTCGACACGAATCTTCCGATTCTTGTTGTCCAGCTTCTGGTTCGTGGGCGTGTAGGCCATGGTGTACTGGTAACGCAGGTACATATTCAGATTGCGAAAGACGCTGGGATATTCCGAACTGAACCGCGGGAAGAAGGCTGTGCCACCGGTCTTTTTGGTGATGGACTTGAGACGCAGATCGGCCATCAGCAGGTCGGATCGGGTAGCCGACGAGTAGAGCGGCTCGTTGATCGTCCGCTCGAGCTGGCCCATGCTGACGGCGTAGATCACCGTATCCGAGGTCGCCGCGGCCTTAAGGGCGTCGTCATAGGTCTTCTTGCTGAAGGTGTCCAGACCCGTGCTCAGCAAGATGACGGCTTTCTTTCCCTGGACATCCTTCATCCGGTCGATGGTGAAAATGACCACATCGGCCAGCGCGCTCTCATTGAATCCCTTGTAGTACAGGCTGATGTTCGCCTCGCGGATGATCTTCTGTTTGTCGAGGGTGAAATCCACGGCGATATGGGGCTTGATATCGTAAGTGATCAACGCGCAGTAATCGTCCGGGCGCAGGTTTTTGACGAAATCCAGAACGGCATACCAGAAGTCGTATTCCAGACCGGAGATGACCCCGCTGGATTCAAGAACCAGCACCACGTTGATGGGCGAGAGATCCGGAAAGAAATTGGTCAGCTCCTGCAACTGACCGTCCTCATATACCTTGAAGTAGCTCTTGTCCAGTCCCGTGATGAGGTTACCGTCCTTGTCGGTGACCACCACGTTGAGGGTGACCGCCGGGATGTTGACGCTGACGGACGTGTAGCCTTCGATCTTCTCGTCCTTGCCCTTCTGCCCCTTGCGGGTCTGGCCCGCGTCGTCCTGGGCGACACCGAACCCGACGACGGCACCGAGCAGCGCGACGGCCGCAAGCAACGTCAGAGATCGTCTCCGAATCATGAGATCTCACCTCCGGACCATTATACACAAACCATGGCCGCACGCAACGGGCATGTGCCGCTACATCAACAGATTCCCAAAGCAGCGGGTGGTTTCGGACGGCTCAGACGCGGGTCTGGATCTGTAGCCGCCGGTGGAAGAGTTGCTGCAGCTCCGTCTCGTACGCGGAGTCGGTTTTCAGAAGCAGGAAATCGGCCCCCGCCTTCTGGAAAATGGCCGCGACTTCCTCCAGGCGGCGCCTGACTCCGGCGGTGTAGCGCTCACGGGTCCGCCGGTTGACCGCGACCACGCGGTTGCGGGACGCGACGCCGTCGAAGACGAACACCCCACCGGGCGGCCCGTCCACCTCGGTGGGATCCAGAATCCCCAATGCGATCACGTCATGGCGGCGGCACGCCATCTCCAACTGCTCGGGGATCCATCGGGAGTAGATGAAATCCCCCACCAGGAAGACGACGCTCCTTTTTTTTAGCCCGTGGGTGAGGAACTTGAGGAGTTCGTCCAGGTCGCCGCGGTGGCCGACGAGGCGTGCGGCCAGAATCCGTTTCAGGAGCAGGAAGCCCTGCTGGTTGCCCTTCTGCGGGGGGACGAACTCCATGGGGGCGTCGCCGCCGTACACGATCAGACCAGGACGGTCACCGGTGTGCAGCGCCGAGAAGATCAGCAGCGCGGCGATCTCAGCCGCCGCGTGGAATTTCGTCCGGGTGGTGGTTCCGTAATCCATGGTGCGGGAGCCCTGCAGGGCGGTGATGATGTTGAGTTCCCGCTCCTCCATGAGCTGCTTGACGTATAGGTTGCGGTGGCGCGCCGACACGTTCCAGTCGATGAGCCGGATATCGTCTCCCTCCACGTACTCGCGCACCTCGGAAAATTCGAGCCCCTGCCCCCGGAAGACATTCCGGTAGGACGAGGCCAACCCGCCCTGCATCTTCTTGCGGGTGCGGATCTGGATCAGGTGCAGGTTGCGAAGCAGGTCCTTGAGTTCCAGCACGACTCTATCCCATGCCTCCCGGCGGGTCGGATCCCGCCGGTCCGGTTACGGAACGTTGACCGTGTTCAGGATCGTCTTGATGATTTCGTCCGCCGTGATGCCCTGGGCCTCGGCCTCGAACGACAGCAGGATGCGGTGGCGCAGCACGTCGGCGCAGACTTCCTTGATGTCCTCGGGCACGACGAAATTGCGGCCCATCAGGAACGCATGGGCCCGGGCGCCCACCTTCAGGGCGATGGTGCCGCGCGGCGACGAGCCGAATCGGATGAACCGCGCCACGTCGAGTCCGTAGTCCGCGGGGCAGCGCGTGGCGAACACGATGTCGAGGATGTAGTCCACCACCCGGTCGTCGATGTACACCTTATTGGCCATGATCCGCAGCTTCTGAATGCGTTCCGGCACGATCACCTTCTGGAGCTGGATCTGCCGGCCCCGCGCCAGGTCCATGGCCACGCCTTCCCCTTCGGTCATCCGCTGCAGGATCTTCTTCTCGGCATTCTTGTCCGGATATGAGATGAGGATTTTCATCAGGAAGCGGTCCACCTGCGCTTCGGGCAGCGGGTAGGTGCCCTCCTGCTCGATGGGGTTCTGCGTGGCCAGCACGAGGAACGGATCGGTGAGTGGAAACGTCTCCTTGCCGATGGTCACCTGCTTCTCCTGCATGGCTTCAAGTAAGGCCGACTGCACCTTGGCGGGCGCCCGGTTGATTTCATCGGCCAGGAGCACATTGGTGAAGATGGGCCCCTTGCGGGGCTCGAAGGCGGTGGTCTGGGAGTTGAAGATCATGGTCCCGATCAGGTCGGCGGGAAGCAGATCCGGCGTGAATTGGATCCGCTTGAAATCCAGGTTCAGCACCTCGGCCAGAGAGCTCACCGCCATGCTCTTGGCCAGGCCGGGCACGCCCTCGACGAGGATGTGCCCGCCGGTGAGCAGTCCGATGAGGAGACGATTGAGCAGCTTCTCCTGCCCGACGATCCGCTTCTTCAGCTCGCCCAGGATGCGCTGAACGTGAAACAGCTCGTTCTGGACATCTTCCCGGCTGATGGTGAACTTGGTGGAGGTCATGGTGGAACGCTCCCGCAAAAACTATGTCGGATGAAAGAGTCACATGGTACCATAGCTCGCGCATCTCAGCCAAGTCACGAAGTCGGAGCCGAATGTTTTTCGGTTGGTTTTCTGTATTCTTTTGTTAAGATATTTCAAACACTCAGGAGGGTTTCATGACGCGTCCCATGACCGCCATGATCTGTTTGTTGCTGGCGACCACCCTGTCGGCACAGACCCCACCCCCATCCTCCACCGGTGACGAGATCGGCGTGGAGGAGCATCTCGGCGAGACAATTCCCCTGGACCTTGTGTTCAAGGATGAGGACGGCCGCAATGTCCGCCTGGGCGACCTGGTGGACAAGCCCACCCTGCTGATCCTGGTCTACTACCGCTGCCCCAGCATCTGCAATCCGCTCATGAACGGCGTCGCCGAAGGTCTGGACCGGCTGGACCTCGTGGCCGGCCGGGATTACACCATGCTGACCATCTCGTTCGACGACCGGGAAGGCCCCGACCTGGCGAAGGAGAAGAAGGCCAACTATTTGAAAACCTTCCGTCGTCCGTTCCCCCCCGAGGGTTGGCGCTTCCTCACCGGCGACACGGCCGCGATTCAGGCGCTGACCCGGTCGGTGGGCTTCAAATACAAGCGCGACGGCGAGGATTACCTGCACCCGGTCACCATGATGGCAATCTCGCCGCAAGGGAAGATTGTCCGCTATCTGTACGGGATGACCTTTTTGCCGTTCGACCTGAAGATGGCCGTCTTCGAAGCCGCCGAGGGGCGCGTGGGGCCGACCATCAGCAAGGTGATGCTCTACTGCTTCAGTTACGACCCCGACGGCAAGACCTATGTGTTCAACATTCTCAAAGTGACCGGGACGCTGCTCCTGATCCTCATCGGCTGCTTTCTGCTGGTCCTGGTCATCACCTCGAAAAAACGCCAGAAGGAGAAGTCGCGCGATGTCGCACAGTAACGCGGACGCCGGCGCCCGACCCAGCTATCTCGAGGTCAGCGGCCGCCGCACGGGCATCCTGGGCTGGATTCTCTCCACCGACCACAAGCGGATCGGCATTCTGTACATGAGCCTGATCCTGGGCTTTTTCCTCGTGGCGCTCTGCATCGGCCTGCTCATGCGCCTCGAGCTGCTGCTGCCGGGCCCGACCATCGTCCAACCCAACACGTACAACGCCCTGTTCACCCTCCACGGGGTGATCATGATCTTCCTCTTCATCGTTCCTGGCATCCCGGCCATGTTCGGCAATTTTTTTCTGCCCATCCAGATCGGGGCCAAGGACGTGTCTTTCCCCCGCTTGAACCTGGCCTCCTGGTGGTTGTACGCGATCGGCGCCGTCATGGCGCTGCTGTCACTGTTCACGGGCGGCGGTGTGCCCGACACCGGCTGGACGTTCTACGTGCCGTTCAGCCTGCGCACCGGCACCAACGTGCCGCTGGCGGTGCTGGCCGTCTTCGTGATGGGCTTCTCGTCGATCCTCACCGGCCTCAACTTCATCACCACCATCCACCGGCTGCGCGCGCCCGGCATGAGCTGGTTCCGCATGCCGCTGTTCGTCTGGTCACTCTACGCCACGGCCTGGATACAGATCCTGGCCACGCCCATCCTGGGAATCACGGTGCTGCTGGTCTTCCTGGAGCGGCTGTTCGGCATCGGCCTGTTCGATCCGGCCAAGGGCGGCGACCCGCTCCTGTACCAACACCTGTTCTGGATCTACTCGCATCCGGCCGTCTACATCATGATCCTGCCGGCCATGGGCGTCATTTCGGAGATCTTCCCCACCTTCGCCAAGCAGAAGATCTTCGGCTACAAGGCCATCGCCTTCTCCAGTCTGGCCATCGCCTTTGTCGGCTACCTGGTCTGGGGACACCACATGTTCACCAGCGGCATCAGCGACACCTCCCGCTGGATCTTTTCCCTGCTCACCTTCATTGTCGCGGTCCCGAGCGGCATCAAGGTGTTCAACTGGGTGGCCACGCTCTACAAGGGCGCCATCGAGGTGCCCCCGCCCATGCTGTTCGCGCTGTCGTTCATCTTCCTCTTCTCGATCGGCGGCCTCACCGGCTTCGTCGTGGGCGCGCTGGCCACGGACATCCACATCCACGACACCTACTTCGTGGTGGCCCACTTCCACTACGTGATGTTCGGCGGCGTGGGCATCGCCATCTTCGCCGCCCTGCTCTACTGGTTCCCCAAAATGTTCGGCCGGATGTTCCGCTACCGACCCTTCTTCATCTCGTGGGTGTTCATCTTCGTCGGATTCAACACCCTGTACTTCCCCATGTTCATCATGGGCTGGCTGGGCATGCCCCGCCGGTACTACGACTACATGCCGGAATTCCAGATTTGGCACCAGATTTCCACGGTGGGCTCTTGGCTGCTGGCGACGGGGGTGTTCATTTTCTTCATCTACTTCGTCAAGTCGCTGCGCGCGCCCCGCGGTGCGCCGGACAACCCGTGGGGCGGCACCACGCTCGAGTGGCGCGTGCCGTCACCGCCCCCGGCGGAGAATTTCATCGAGATCCCCACGGTGACCGCCGGCCCCTACGACCATCACGGGGAGGGGGACGTATGAGCACCGCGACGCTTCACGAACCTCACGTCCACGTGGACGCCACCGGCGCTAAAATCGCCATGTGGCTGTTCCTGTTCACGGAGCTGCTCCTCTTCGGCGGGCTGTTCCTGGCCTATGCCGTCTTCCGGACGTACTACCCGGCCGACTTCCACTACGCCACCACGACGCTGTCGGTTTCCATCGGCGCCCTCAACACCGCGCTCCTGCTCACTTCCAGCCTGACTATGGTGCTGTCGGTGGCCGCCCTGGAGCGGCTCAACCGGCGGCTGAGCGTCATCCTGCTGGGGGTGACCGCGCTGCTGGGGATCCTGTTCCTGGTCAACAAGTACTTCGAGTGGTCGGCCAAGTTCCACCATGGGCTCTACCCCGGCTCCCAGGACCTGGCCCTCCACCCGGACGGCGAGAAGGTCTTCTACGGCCTCTACTTCACCATGACCGGCCTGCACGGCGTGCACGTGCTGGTGGGGGTGGGGGTGCTGGTGGTGATTCTGGCGATGATCGCCCGCCGTCCGCGCCGGACAGTGAGCGTGCCCATCGCGGCGCCCACCGCCCTCGCCCTCCAGGGGGACGGCGGACCGCTCTGGAACCAGGCGGCGGACGTCCAATTGGACGCGGTCGACGTCACTCTCGTGTACCGCGAGAACCAAGCGGTTGCTCACCGGCAGCTCATCAAGCTGGAGAACGCCGGCCTCTACTGGCATCTGGTGGACGTGATCTGGATCTTCCTTTTCCCCCTGCTCTACCTGATCTCATGAGGAGGCCGACCATGGAAAAGAAAGAACTCATGCCATACGGCACCTACATCATGATCTGGTTCGGCCTGCTGGTGCTCACCGGCGTGACCATCATCGCCGCCAGCCTGCATTTCGGCCAGTGGAGCATCATGACGGCCATCGCCATCGCCACGGTGAAAGGCGCGCTGGTCCTGTTCATCTTCATGAACCTGAAGCGGGAGGAGCGGTTGTTCAAGATCATGCTCTCCCTCGCCCTCGTCACCATGACCGTGATCATGGTGCTGACGTTCGCCGACATCTCCTTCCGCTGAGGTGACCGATGAACACCCCCACTTCCACATTCACCTCGGGTGTCGATCAGGTGTTCCTGCTCATCGTCGGCATCTCGGTGGTGATGCTCGCCCTGGTGACCGTGCTCATGATCTACTTCGTGATCCGCTATCACCGCCGCCGCCACCCCATGTCGGAAAAAGTCAGGCAGCGCACCTGGCTGGAGATCACCTGGACGGTCATTCCCACCATCCTGGTGCTGATCATGTTCTGGTTCAGCTTCTCCGAATTCCGCAAGATGCGCGACGTCCCGGCGGACGCTCTCACCGTCCAGGTCATCGGGCGGATGTGGGACTGGGCGTTCGAGTATCCCAACGGCAAGAAGACCGATAAGCTCTACGTCCCGCTGGACCGCGCCGTCCGGCTGGAACTCAAGTCGGTGGACGTCAATCACAGCTTCTACATCCCGGCCTTCCGGGTGAAAGAGGACGTGGTTCCCGGTCGGCAGAATTTCCTCTGGTTCCGCCCCCAGTCAATGGGTCCCGCAGACATCTACTGCGCCGAGTACTGCGGGCAGAACCACGCCTACATGATGTCCAAGGTGATCGTCATGAGTCAGTCGGAATTTGAGACCTGGTATCACGAAACCGCCGCCGAACCGAAGTCGGGGGCGCCGGCCGCGCTGGCGCTCATGGATGACCAAGGCTGCCTCACGTGCCACAGCGTCGACGGCTCGCCCGGCGCCGGCCCCACCTTCAAGGGAATCTTCAATCGGCGCACGGTGGTCCTTGTAAACGGCCGCGAGCGCGAAATTGACGCCGACGCGGCGTATCTGCGGCGGGCGATTCTGGAACCGAACGCCGAAATCGTCAAAGGTGCCGCCATGGAAATGCCGGCATCGCCGGATCCGCTGAGCGCCGAAGATGTGGACGCGATCATCGCGTATCTGAAGAATCTGAAATGATGGCGTTGCTCGAGTTGTTCAAACCGCGGATCGCCCTGTTGGCCGCCCTGACGGCGGCCGTGGGCGCAGTCTTGACGCCGCCGGGCCCGGCCGCGTCGATCCTGCCCCCGGCGGCGGCGGTGTTCGCGCTGGCTGCGGGGGCCTGCGCCTTGAACCAGTACCAGGAGCGCCGCGCCGACGCCGCCATGCCCCGCACCGCCCGCCGGCCCATCCCCTCGGGGCGTCTGCGGCCCGCGGTCGCACTCGGGGCCGCCGGTGTCGCCATCGCCGCCGGAACGGGCGCGCTGGCCGTGTTCGGCGGCATGCCGTCGGCCGCCTTGGGCCTGCTGGCGGTGCTCTGGTACAACGGTCTGTACACGCCGCTCAAGGGCCACAGTGCCTGGGCCGCCATTCCGGGCGCCCTGGTGGGCGCCGTGCCGCCGCTCATCGGCGGGTGGGCGGCCGCCGGCGGGCCGCCGCCGCCGGCGGTGTGGGCCCTGGCCGGATTCATGGTCCTGTGGCAGGTGCCCCACTTCTGGCTGCTCCTCCTGGCTCACGCGGACGAGTACCGGCGCGCCGGTTTTCCCGTGCTGACGGAGCGTTTCCAGCCCGGCCGGCTGGTCCGCGTGACGGCCGCCTGGACGCTGGCCGCGGCGGTGAGCAGCCTGGTGCTGCCGCTCTATCTGGATCCCGGGCGGAGCTGGATCGCCTGTTTGATCCTGCTGCCGGCCGCGGGATTGTCACTGGCCGCAGTTCGGTTGCTGCCGTCGTCGTTGGACCGTCCGGACGGGCTCTATCGGCGGGTGTTCGGAACCATCAACGGGTTTGCCGTGATGACGCTGGCCCTGCTGCTTCTGGATCGAGCTCTGGTCTTGCGCTGAGACGGAATCACATCAAAGGGGTTCATCGGGATGGACATCTTGAATAACATGCTGCTGCCGCCGGGTGTGGAACACCTCCAGATGCTGCCGGTGCTGGTCGTCTTCATGCTCTATGTGCACCTGCCCTTCGCCGGCATCGCCTGGATCAGCAACCTGCTGTCGCTGGTGTTCTGGCGGCGGGATCCCGCGGCCGCCAGGGACCTAGGCCGGGTGGCACCCCTCACGTGGAGCACCATCAGCATCTTCGTCGTGCTGCCTCTGGCCAGCCTGCTGTTCCTCTTCCAGCATTACCTGTACGGCGAACCAGTGCCCGTGGGCAGTTATATCCTGCGGTTGACGTCGCCCATCATTCTCGGTTTTTTGCTGCTGGCATTGGGCCAGCGCCGCCGGCAGGCGGCCCTCGTCGCCGCCGGTTCGGTGCTGCTGGCAGGCGGTTACTTTTTCTTCTCCAGCGTCATGAACCTGGCCTTCACCCCCGAAAAATGGCCGTTCATCCGGCGCCCCCTGCCGGACGTCTTCTCGGTGACCGTGGTGGTCCATTTCAAGGTGTTCTGCCTGGTTTCTGTTTTGCTGGCTGGCGCCGCCATCCTCTTCTTCCTGTTCCGCTGGCCGGAGAAGCGGCTGCCTGCCGACGCACCTCACGCCGAAACGTTCCGGCGCATGGCGCTGGCCATGGTGGCCGGCGGTAGTCTGCTCCTGCCCGTCTTCATGATCTGGGAGCTGTACGTGGCACCCGAACCCGCGCTGTCTCTGAACACCTTCTGGCTCAGCGCCGCGGTACTGGTCCTGCTGGCCGTTTTGGCGATCTGGTCGATCACCATGCTGGGGCGACCGGCGTCCCGGTGGATCGCCGCGGCGTTCGTGGGCGCCCTGGCCGCCAGCGGCTTGCTCATCCTCAAAGACTACTCGCTCCAGGCCGCCGCCAACCAAGAGCACTGGGTGCTCCTCAACGAGAGCAGCGCCCGGGCGCTGGCCGAGTGGCAGGGGAAGCGCGCCGCGGAGCTGGCCAAGAACATGGTGGCCGACGACAAGCTGGGTGAAAAGATTTACAACGACCGATGCACCGCCTGCCACCGCTTCGATCAGAAGGTGGTGGGCCCGCCGTACAACCAGGTCCTGCCCAAGTACGCCGGCGACGTGGAAAAGCTCAAGACATTCCTCCGCAATCCCGTTAAGGTGGATCCCGCTTATCCGGCGATGCCCAACCAGGGTCTGACGGAGCTTGAGGTTGCCTCGGTGGCCGCCTTCCTGCTGAAGCAGATGGAACAAGAGAAGTGAGGGAATGGCCATGAAAACCCGCAAGCTGATGCCGTTCCTAGTCGGTTATTTCCTCGTGTGCCTCTTGGCCGTAGGCGCGCTTGGCTGGTACTGGCTGAAGTACCAGCAGGCGCCGGTACAACCCATCAATTTCAGCCATCAGATCCACTCCAACAAGCTGGGTTTGGAGTGCACCTTCTGCCACACCACCGTAGCCGTGTCCGCCCGGGCGTCGGTCCCGCCCCTCCAGCGCTGCATGGAGTGCCACCAGAACGCAGCCACCGACCGGCCGGAGATCATTAAACTGGCCGGCTACTGGAAAGCCCGGCAACCCCTGGAATGGGTCAAGGTGCATGACTTGCCGTGGCACGTGCGCTTCACTCACAAGCGCCACGTCGCGGCCGGCGTCGATTGCACCGTCTGCCATGGCCAGGTCAAGGCCGAGAGCCGGGTCCGCCGGGTCCGCTCCCTGATGATGGGCTGGTGTGTGGACTGCCACCGCGCCAAGCAGGTCTCGGTGGACTGCTGGGTTTGCCACCACTGATTGGAACGACAGGAGTTCATGATGGAACGCAGAGACTTCCTCAAGGTGCTGGGCATCGCGTCGGGCGGCGTGGCCGCGTCCTGGTCGTCCGGCTTCGGCCAGGACAAGCTGGTTTCCCGCATCCTGCCCCCACCGGAGGGACACGTCCCCGGCGAGCCGGTCCAGGTCCACTCGGTCTGCACCGAATGCCCCGCCGCGTGCGGCCTGACGGTCACGGTGCGCGACGGGCTGCCGGTCAAGCTGGAAGGTAATCCGCATCATGCCGTCGGGGGCGGCACGCTCTGCGTCCGCGGCCAGGCGTCGCTGGTGCGCGTGTACCATCCGGAGCGGGTACGCCGTCCGCTCTATCGTGAGCCCGGCGGCGAGCTGAAACCCATCGGCTGGGACGAGGCGCTGGGACGCGTCCGCACCGAGCTTGCAGCCGCCGCCGGCGCGGGCCGGACGAACGCATTCTGGGGCGGCCGGAGCACCGCCTCACTGCACCGACTGATCGGCGAAACGTGCGCAGCGCTCGGCCTGGAGCGCCTGCCCGAGTTCGAGATTTACCACTATGGCGCCCTGCGCGGAGCGTACGGCCGGCTCTTCGGCCGCCGCACCGTACCGGCCTATCACATTGACCGGGCTGACGCCCTGCTCACCGTCGGCGCCGACATCGTGGACACGTTCCTCTCCCCCGTGGAATTCGCCCGGCGGGTCGCCCCGAAGCTCGAGACCGGCTGGCCCTGGTTCCACGCCGAGCCGGCGCTCAGTCTCACCGGCGCCAGGGCCGCGCATCGGCTGGTCATCGCCGCGGGGAGCGAGCGGTTTCTGCTGGCCTGGCTGCTGCGGACCGTGCCGGCGCGGCAGCCGCTTCCGGCCGACGTGTCGGCCGCAATCCCGAACGTGACCCGCGAAGAAGCGGCCAGCAAAACCGGTGTTCCGATCGCGGACCTGGACGCTCTCGCCCGCGCGCTGGCCGCCGCCCGGCACCCCCTGGTGGTCGCCGGCGGCGTGTCGACGGCCCACGCGGACGGACACGCCGTGGCCCTGCTCGCCGGCCTGCTGCAGTGGAGTCTCGGCGCCATCCCCGAGCTGGTGGATTTCTCTGCGGACCATACCTTCGACGCGGTGGGCACCCTGGCCGATGCCCAAAAGGTCGTCCGCCGGCTGAAGGAGCGTCGCGTGGGCGTGCTCATCCTGAGCCGTCTCCACGGCCTGGAACTCCTCGACGGCGCCCTCGAAGCGTTGCCGGATGCCGCGTTCAGCGTGGGCATCACCGATTTCCTCTCGCCCGCCTTCGCCGGGTGCCGTCTGATTCTCCCCGTGTCCCACGCCCTGGAGTCATGGGGCGACGCCGAACCGCGACGCGGTCGTCTCGGGCAGATCCGGCCGGTGTTCCGCCCCCTGCATGGCACCCGCTCCGAGGGCGACATGCTGCTGGGGCTGGCCGGGACATCCATCTCCTACAAAGACTACCTGTTCAAAGCGTGGAAGCCGTACCCCGCCGCCTGGTGGACACAAGGGTATGTGGAACGCCCGGTTCGGGCGGAGACGATCAAGTTGGCTGACGGAGCTGCCGCCGCGCTGGCCGCGATGGGCCGGGCGCCGGAACTGGCGACGCCGGTTCTGGTGGTGGCGCCGTCGCTCCGCACCTTCGACGGCCGCAGCCGGGTGATCCCGCTGCTCCACGAGATCCCCGATCCGCTGTCCACCGTCACGTACGGCCCGTGGGTGAACGTACCCCCCGGTCTGGCCCGCTCCATGGGGCTGGCCGACGGTGACGAGCTGCGGCTGGGCGGTGCCGCTCTGCCTGTCCGCGTGTTGCCTGGCCTGCCCGACGGCGTCCTGCTCGCCGCCGTGGACGCCGCCGCCGGACTCGGTCTGAAGGCGGATCCGGCCACCGGCGAGCTGCTGGTGTGCCAGAGCGGCGTAGCGGTGACCAAGACCGGCCACCGGGTGCCCCTCCCCTTCCTGTCCGGCGGCATGGACGCAACGAACCGCGGCATCGTCCCCGGCGATGTGGGGGTCCACCACCACCACGAGAAGCATACGCTCTACGAGCCCCACGAGCATGTGGACTACCGCTGGGCCATGGCCGTGGACCTGGACCGCTGCATCGGCTGCTCCGCCTGCGTGGCCGCCTGCTACATGGAAAACAACATCCCCGTCGCCGGCCCCGAGGAGCACCTCCGCGGCCGCGAGATGTCGTGGCTCCGGGTGCAGCCGTACGTTCGCGACGGTGAAGCGCCCGTCTTCATCCCGGTCATGTGCCAGCACTGCGACGCCGCCCCCTGCGAGACCGTCTGCCCTGTCTACGCCACCTACCACAACGAGGAGGGCCTCAACGTCCAGGTCTACAACCGCTGCGTGGGCACCCGCTACTGCAATAACAACTGCCCCTACAAGGCGCGCCGCTTCAACTGGTTCGAGTATGACGCGCCCGCGCCGCTGGACCGGCTGAAGAACCCCGACGTGTCGGTGCGGCCCAAGGGGATCATGGAGAAATGCACGTTCTGCATCCAGCGCATCACCCGCGCCAAGGACAAGGCCAAGGACGACGGCCGCCGCAAGGTGCGCGACGGCGAGATCGTGCCCGCCTGCGCCCAGACCTGCCCGGCGGGCGCCATCACGTTCGGCAACATCCTGGACGAGACATCCCGGGTCTACCAGTTGGCCCATTCCGGCCGGGCCTACCGCCTGCTGGAAATGCTGGGCACCGAACCGGCCGTCTACTACCTGAGTAAAAAGGTGAAGTGACATGAGCCTCGGCACCTACTTCGACCAGTTGGAACACGACGTCCTCGCCGCCATGCGGAAGCCATCGAAGCTCTACTGGACCGCCCTGGCCGTCTCGGCCGCCGCCTTCGCCCTGGGCCTGGGCTGCTGGGGATGGCAGATCTTCGAGGGACTGGGCGTGGCCGGCATCCGCTCGCCGGTGGGCTGGGGGGTGTACATCACCGACTTCGTCTTCTGGGTGGGCATCGCCCACTCCGGCACTCTCATCTCCGCCGTGCTGTTTCTGTTCCGGGCCAAGTTCCGCTGCAGCTTCAACCGCTCGGCCGAGGCCATGACCGTGATCGCGGTGATGACCGCCGGGCTGTTCCCGCTCATCCACCTCGGCCGGTGCTGGTTCTTCTACTGGCTCATGCCCTACCCCAACCAGCGCCACCTCTGGGTGAACTTCCGCTCGCCGCTCATCTGGGATGTGTTCGCCGTGAGCACCTACTTCACCATCAGCGCGGTGTTCTTCTTCGTCGGCCTGATCCCCGACCTGGCCATCGCCCGGCGGCGCTTCACCGGCTGGCGGCACTGGGTGTTCCGGATCCTGTCGCTGGGCTGGCAGGGGACGGCCGAACAGTGGAAGCATTACGCCTGGCTGTACATGTTCCTCGCCGCGTTCGCCACGCCGCTGGTGATCTCGGTCCACTCGGTGGTCTCGTGGGACTTCGCCATGAGCGTGATCCCCGGCTGGCACACCACCATCTTTGCCCCGTACTTCGTCGCCGGGGCCATCTTCTCGGGCACCGCCATGGTGATCACCCTGGTGGTGCCCATGCGCCGCATCCTCGGCCTGGACAACTACATCACCGTGGACCATTTCGAAGCCATCGCCAAGATCCTGCTCTTCACTTCGCTCATCGTGTCCTACTCCTACATCGTGGAGTTCGTCCTGGCCTGGTACAGCGGCAATCCCTTCGAGATCGCCCACTTCTCCTTCCGCGCCGTTGGCGACTACAAGTACCTGTACTGGCTGATGCTCTTCTGCAACGGGCTCCTGCCCCTCACTCTGTTCGTGAAGCGGCTGCGCCGGAACCTGAAATACCTGTTCGTGCTGTCGCTGTTCGTGAACGTCGGCATGTGGCTGGAGCGTTTCGTCATCATCGTCACCTCGCTGGCCCGCGATTTCGACCCGTACAACTGGGGCAACTACGCCCCCCGGTTCGTCGAGATCGGCGTCACCATCGGCAGCTTCGGCATGTTCTTCATGCTGTTCCTGATCTTCACCAAGATGCTGCCGGTGCTGGCCATCGCCGAAGTCAAGGAGCATGCGTCATGATCCGCGAATACAAGTTCGACGACAAGGCGGCGTTCCTCCACAAGCTCGAAGAGCTGGTCCGCTCCGGCGTGCACCCCCGTCGGCTGACCGTGACCACGCCGTTTCACGTCCACGAGGTGGAGCACATCCTCCACCTTCGGCCGAGCCGGCTCAAGCTGTTCACGCTGATCGGCGCGGCGGCCGGTCTCACCGCCGGATTCGCCTTCACCATCGGCACCGCGCTCGACTGGCCCCTGCGCACGGGCGGCAAGCCCATTGTGGCCCTGCCCACCTACATCATCGTGGCGTTCGAGCTCACCATCCTGTTCGGCGGCGTGATCTCGTTCCTCGGCTTCCTGTTCCTGAGCCGGTTCCCGGACATCCCCGCCATCGTCGCCGGCACCGAGTGCGGGCCGGAGTTCATCATCCGCGAGGACACCGGGGAGGCCGTATGAGCAAACGCGTCACTACCCTCGCGGCGGCCGCCGTGATCCTGATCCTGGTTGTAGAGTGGGCGTTCCATGGCGCGTCGGGCATGGCGCTCGTCGTGGCTGTGCTCTTCTGGGCCGCGATCTGTCAGGGGATGGTCGCTCTGGCCGCGGCGGCCGACCTGTCCGGCGCCAAGTGGTTCCTCCCCATGCGCGAGCACCTGATGGGCGTCTACCCGCTGCTGTTCGCTTTCCCGGCGCTGTTCCTCGTGTTTTCGGCCAACCTGTCCGTTTACCCGTGGCTGGAGCACCCCACCCGCTGGCTGGAACCGAACTTCTTCGTCATTCGCAACACTGCGATGCTGCTCCTGACCGCGGTGGCCGCCCACCTGTGGATCGGCGCCGACCGCCGCGGCGGCCGGTCGGCCAGGGTGTTCTGCATCCTGTACCTTCTCGGTTTCGTCGTCACCCAGTCGCTCATGGCGTTCGACTGGGTCATGTCGCTGGAGGCACCCTGGATCAACACCCTGTTCGGGGCGTATTTCTTCATCGAAGCGCTTTACCTCGGCATCGCCGCCACCGCCCTGGTCGCGCTGCGGCGCGCCCGTCGCGAGCCTGCCCGCTACCGGCCGGTGCTCGTGGACGCGGCCAAGCTCATCTTCGGCTTCGCCCTGCTCTGGGCCGGCCAGATCTTCGCCCAATACCTGACCATCTGGTATGGCAACATCCCCGAGGAGGTGGGCTACGTCTACCGGCGCGTGGCGGTCCAGCCGTACGGCGCCATGGCCGTGTTCGTGCTGCTGGCGATGTTCGTGCTGCCGTTCGGGATCCTTGTGGCCCGGGCGGCCAAGACTCACCCGGTCCCGGTGATCGCCGCCGCGGGCCTCGTGATGGCCGGCTACGTGGTGGAAAAGCTCGTCTTCATCCTGCCCGCCGCCCCGGTGCACCCGGTGGCGCTGGCGCTGGAATTCGTCATCCTCGGCGCCCCGGTGGCCGGCTACCTGTTCGCCCGACCGGACGTGCCGCCGTCCTGACCGCCATTTTTCCACAGGCGGCGAGGCTCATGATGGCTGAACGACCATGCATCCCGAATGCCGATCGGGACGGGTTGCCATCAACCTTTTCTTTAAGAACTTTTCGCTATGATACCTCATCTATATCGGACAGATAGGGCGTGAGACTTAATGTGCACATTTTCTGTGGAAATCTTGTGAAAAACGCCCGGAGCGAATGACAGAAAAACGTAGAAATCCCATGCTGTCAGCGAGGTGATCCGGTGAAGGGACGGCTTGTGCTCCTCCTCTGCGGTTGTGCCCTCCTCCTGGGTGTGGCGGCGGGGCCCGCCCGGCCGGCTCACGCCGAAAACGCCCTGGAACCCCTTCCTTTCCCCGTGGGGGAAACCATCACCTTTCGGTTCAGGTGGAAGGCGTCACCCCTGCTGCCCGCGATCGATGCCGGCGATTTCACCTTCCGCTTCGCCGGCGAGGGACGTTTCGAGGGCCGGCCGGTCTGGGTGGCCGAGGGGATGGCGGAATCGGTGCCCGGTTTCCGTTTCCCGGTGAAGGACTACTTCAAGAGCTACTTCCAGCCCGGCGACTTCCAGGGACTGCACGTCTGGGGCGTCCGGAGCGAGGGGCCGGATTACCTCCAGCAGATGATGTTCTTCTACCCCGACACGCGCCACATGTGGCTCAAGGAGTATTCCCGCGCGGACGATGGCGTCCGCGTCACCCGCAATGAGCTGCACTACGGCTTCCCCTCCCCCATGCCGGACGCCCTGGCCATGATGCCGGCCCTGCGGACGCTGGGCCGGGCGATGCGCTTCCCGGCCGACCTGAACGGCTCCTACCTCGGCCGGGTCAAGAAGATCACGGTCACCTACGAGGGGAAAGAGACGCTGGACACGGTGATCGGCCGCCTCCCCGCCTACCGGTACAACATCCTGAACCTGTTCGGCACCATGATGGATCCCGACGATTACTTTTACGTCTGGTCCTCCGCCGACGGCCGCTACATCCCGCTGAAGATCAAGGCCAAGGTCCGCTTCGGCAATGTGGACGGCAAGCTCACCCGGCACGGGATCCGGTCCGAACCGCTGATCCCGGCAAAATTGGACCTGCTGGCGCCGCTCCCCGACGCCCGGCCCGACGTGTCGGGCACCCTGAACCTGCCCGCCGGCGAACCGCCCGCCACGGACATGGTCCGCGTGCCCGGCGGCGCCTTCCGCCTCGGCGATCGGCGCGGCGCGGCCGGAATCCCGGTCAGGGTGAGCCCGTTCCTCATGGACCGCTTCGAGGTGACCAACGCCCAGTACCTGAAGTTCATCCAAGCCACCGGCCGGCCGGCCCCGGCTGTCCAGCCGCTCGAGTACTACGAGCGCAAGTTCAAGTGGAAACCCGACGGCTACGAGGAGTTCCTCCGCCTGGCTGAGCCGTACCGGTGGCGAAACGGCCGCTGCCCCGCCGGCCGCGATCACCACCCGGTGGTGCTGGTGACGTGGGATGACGCCGCGGCCTACGCCCGCTGGGCCGGCAAGCGCCTGCCCACCGATGCCGAATGGGAGTGCGCCGCCCGCGCCGGTCTGGCCGCCGGCGACGCGTATCCGTGGGGCGGCCCGGCCGACCCGTCGCGCGCCAACACGAGCGAGGGGGACCGCCTGGGCACCGTCCCCGTCACCGCCATGCCCGGTGGGCGGAATGCGCTGGGCCTGGCCCACCTGTCGGGTAACGTCGCCGAGTGGGTCCAGGACTACTACGACGAGAAACCTTTCGGGGACGGTGCGGTGAATCCGACGGGTCCGTCGGGCGGCCGTTTCCGCGTCATGCGCGGCGGCGACTGGCGCCACCCGCTGACCGCCGCTGCGGTCTGGTCCCGCGGCCGTGACTGGCCCGGCACCGCCTACATCAACGTGGGCTTTCGCTGCGCCCGCGACCTCAAGTAGCTCCGGCGCCTGGGAAAGCAAATGGTGAACGGTGAATGGTGAATAGTGAGGAGTCCATGCCTCCTCGTGAGTCGTAATCGTAATTCGTAATCGTGATCGTAATTCGTAATCGTGATTCGTGATCGAGGCTCGTTCCCGCAGGCGGACATCGGACTTCGGACATCGGCCGCGCCGTGCGCGCAGCGTTCTGGATAGCACGCAGTGCTCTGGAGTGCGGCGGCTTGACGCTGCTTTGGATTCCGGAACAAAAGTGCCTCGCGCTACTGCCGTGTGCGAGTTCGACCACGGCAAAATCATCCGGTATCATGTGATGCTGCCGGGCTGCAGCAAAATCCGATCGCTGCGGCACGCGTCCGGCCCGGAGGGACGGTGGTCAATAGCCAGGGCCGCAGGCCCAGGTGGGCGTTGTTTAGTGATATGGCACGCGCCCTGACGGGTCGCGGGGACCATGCGGGGCGGCCGATTGTTCGCAAACCATCCACACATGTTCGTCAGCGCGCGTTCATCGAACGCGCGGTACGACGGAAGTACGCCGCGTTCGCCGAACGCGGCCTGATGTACCTCGCGGCCTCCGACCAGCACCTCACGCTACTGCCGTGCGCGAGTTCGGGCACGGCACGATCGTGCAGTACTCGCGCCACTGCCCCAGGCCACATTCGCCGAACGCGGCCCGCGGCACAATCCCGCCGCGTCAGCGGCGGCGGCGTGTAGCCCGGACCGACAGGTCCGGGTGCGCCGCGGGTCCGTGCGGCCGAGCTCCGCAGGAGCGACGGGGAAGCAGCTGACGTTTGGGGGCCCCATGTTCGGCCCCAATTCAGGGTTGTGCCGAACGCCGACGGGGGACAGCCATTCTCCCTAGGGGCATTGGCTCTGTCGCGTGTCCTTGGCTCTGCCCCGTTTCCCCCGCCGCTGCGCGGCTCTGCCCAGCCCTTTGTTTCCCGCCACCCGGGCCTCGCGGCCCGGGCTACACGCCGCGGCCGCCGCCGCGGCCGGACTACGGGATCGAACGATCCGATCCTCCGATCCCATGGATCGTGCGGTTTCAGTGGGCCGCGTCCGGCGGACGCGGCCTACGGCCGAATCCAAAGCGGCGTCGAGCCGCCGCACTCCAGGGCGCGGGCCGCGCAGGGCGCCACCGCGGCGTGCGGTTAGTCGCGGAAAGCCAACTCCCGGCGCCTGCTCCGCAGGGAACCAGAGCGCAGACGTGTCTGCGCACTCCAAACCAGGTGTCCCGGCGCTTACGATCGTCCACCACCGCCCCGAGTCTGTTTCGCACGATTCTACCCACCGAATTCGCGCGCCACGACCCGCCTCCCGGAGGGAGGCGAAGATATTAGCCAGGGGCAAGGCCGCGCCCGGCAGGGCGGGCCGCAGCCCCTGGAAAGCCGATCATTCCTCGCGGATCCGCGCCCTGACGGGGCGCGAGGAGAAGGCGCGGAGGTCGGTCGCGCCGCGAATGGCAGAGGCGGTGCGTCATGGTGGAGTTGGCGGGAGGCGGTCCGGCACTACATTGAACATCAGGAAGAACACCATCGGAAGGAGACCTTTCAGGAAGAATATCGTCGCTTCCTGGATGCTGCCGGCACGCCGTATGATGACCGCTATCTGTGGTGACGGCTCCCCGCGCCCGCTCCGGGGCGCGGAGAGCCGGTTTGGGGTACGTCTTTCCGGTGGCCGCGCCGCCGGCGGTCTTCACCTTGATGCGGCGCTTCCCGTCCGCGTCGTAGTAGTATTTCCAGACCACGCCGGCCGCGTCGGTGAGCGTCCCGATGTGCCCCTGATCGAGGTAGGACATGAACAGCGAGTCCTGACTGTCGGGCGCCGGTATCTGCACCAGGTTCCCCAGCACGTCGTAGCCATACCCGGCGCCGCCCAGCCGGTTGGAGCCCCGGTCCACCACCAGCGCCAGCGAGCTCGGCAGGTCGCCGCCGCCTCCCGCGGTCCGCGTGCGCGCGGTGATGTTCCCGAACTCGTCCATGGCATAAGTATACACCGCATCCGCCACGGCGCAGCCCGTCAGGCGGTTCAGCCGGTCGTAGCTGTAGCCGAAATCCATGGTGTACGGGGTCCCGTTGGCGGCCAGGCGCAGGGTCCGCGTCACCGCGGCGATGTTGCCGTTGGCTTCGTAGCCGGCGTAGTCCAGCCCGAAAAGCACGGCGCTGCTGGTGGTGGCGGTGGTGGCGGTCACCGCGGTGGTCCCCGCCACGATCCGCACCGGCCAGAGCCGCGCCGCGTCGAACGCCTGCCCCCAGCCCGCCTGGCCCGTGGCCGCGTGGCCGTTTCAAATTATCAGAGTCTTTGCCCTTTTGTTAATCATGCTCGTCATGTTGGACATAGCGTCCTTGCGAGAACTCGAAATACTCAAAAATCCCCTCATCATTTATTCTGAGCAGTAATTGATCACTTTCTTTTACAGTTATTCCAATCTGTTCCAGAATTGGATGTACAAGATCCTGATTTATATAGCTTTCATTAAAATCTCGGGAGAAAACAACTTTATAGTCATTATCAATATATTTAAGAATTCTAATTGTAGACTTGTTTCTAAATATGAGATTGGCACTTTTAATCACAATCTCATCCAACCGTTCAGAACCAGTCGGCATATCAAGATCGATGTAATGAATTCGAGTCATAAACGTTTGACATGAAGGAGATGAAATTTTTCCCACTAATTTGCCCTCTATGCTCAAGATGAGAATGCCTTCATCTGTTTGGAGACACAATTCTTTGCCTGCAATTGGATGAATATTGTTAAAACTAAAAGAACTAGAAAAATTCGTTGAATATATACTACACTTCCCTTTAATCCCATAAATATAGCGCCGGAGCCACTCCTGACCATCTTTTTCGTATGAATTATGCAATTTCAGATATAACATTGATTTATTTTTGTGTAAAAACTTAGAAATATACTTCTCTGCCAAAACTTGGTCGGTCATAGTGAGCAATTTGCACATCGATGCTTCTTTGCAATACGTGCTTACAACACACCAAGAAAAAAAGATTGCTGTAACGACAAATGCTCTGCCGGTTTTTATGTTCATCATTTTGCCCTTATTTGTTATCTGGATTTTTTGAAATTTTCCTTATCTGACAGGCTCATCGCTTTCGGATCGGGTTGAGTTTTCCTAAAATATGTAACTTTACAAGCACCGAATGATTCATATTTCTTCAACTCTTCTTGAGGTGTTGTTTTGTATGCTTCAGGAATGGTACCACCAAGACCAATTATTGTAGATGCGGATCCATCACTTCCAACAGCACTTACTGTCATTGAATGTAAAATAGTACCATTATTATCAGAAAAAATTGCAACATCCCCTTCTTGTACACTTTGATTATTGTCACGATCAATCTTTGTGTACTCATCATCGAGTATTGTTTGAACATCATTCGGGTTGCCGATTGTGTACTGTCCATCAGCAAAAGTGAGTCCGTGACAATTTGTGTTATAGCCTGAAGCTTTCTGGCTGAATTGATTTTCATGCGCAAGGATTCTATTCCCTTTCTCGGTAAATAAATAAAATGGCCGTCCCCTTGTACTCGACTTAGCTGTAGGTATTTTGACCTCTTGAGAATGAATCATACTTCCATTATTATCGAGGACAACGTTACGTTTAAACTTCCCATTCTTTTCTCTTGCTAAAAATCCATCCTCATCAATGAAACGGATAGGATTGTTACGAACATGGGAGTAAAGATTCCAACTTTGAGGCAGATGAAGATGATTATCTTGCATTGGTTTGTCCGGACTAAGCCATCTGCACAGTGTATTGTTATAGTATCTCCCTCCAAAATAATCCGTCTCTGATTCACAATCTCTCTGTTTGCCGGTGAACATCACGCTCTCCTGCGTCGTCGGTGGGTCGATGACTTCGCCGTAGGGCATCAGGTCGTAGTATTCCTGGATGACCGGGGAGAAGACGCCGCCCGATTCGGTGAACACCAGCTCCGCGCGCGTCGAGCCCAGGTGGTCCAGCAGGAGGAATTTCGGCTCGTAGATGGATTCGTCGATGTCGTCGGTGCCCGGGATGCGGTGCACC
>JAAYUB010000102.1 GCA_012517875.1 Acidobacteriota bacterium
CGGAATACATCCGCGAGGGCCGGCTCACGCTGGATCCGTCGAAGAACACCGAGCGGGTGACGCTCCACGACCCGTGCAACCTGGTGCGTCTCGGCGGCGTGGTGGAGGAACAGCGCTACATCCTGCGACGGGCCGTGAGCGATTTCACGGAGATGACGCCTAACCGGGAGAAGAATTTCTGCTGCGGCGGCGGAGGCGGTCAGCTGGCCATGACCCGTTACGCCAAGCGCCGTCTCCAGGCCGGCCGGATCAAGGCGGACCAGATCGGTGCCACAGCGGCGAAGGTCGTGGCCACGCCATGCCACAACTGCGTGGACCAGCTCTCCGAACTAAACAAGGAGTACAAGCTGGGTGTGGCGATCAAGACCGTCTGCGAGCTTGTCGCCGATGCTCTGGTCCTCCCTGCAAAGTAGGTCGCGCCCGCCGGGCGCGGGCAATCGCAAGACATTGCCGCATCACCAGCTGCGTCCGGCGGATGCGGCTGGCGTTGCCGCCAGGCGGCAGCCGGTCACATGAAGTACCGGCTGGAGCGGCCGCGGATGAGGAGCCAGAGGAAGAAGGGGCCGCCCAGAAGGGCCGTGATGATCCACACCGGCATCTCCGCCGGGAAGATGAGCCCGCGGGCCACCCAGTCGCAGCACGCCAGAAACACCCCGCCGCCGAGGAGACTCCCCCAGAAGAGCCACCGGTGCTCCGCCCCCAGCAGCAGCCGGAGGATGTGGGGCACCATCATCCCGATGAACCCGATGGGCCCGCAGAACGAAACCACCACCCCTGTGAGCAGCGAGACCACGCCGAACAGCACCAGCCGCACCCGCCGCACGTCCACCCCGCGGCTGCGCGCGAAGTCATCACCCACCAGGATCAGGTTCAGGTCCAGGCAGAGCCACCGCACCACCAGGGCGCCCGGCAGCAGCACGGCCGCCAGTTGCAGCGGCCGCTCGAACCCCACCGCGTTCAGGTCGCCCATGAGCCAGCGCACCATCTGGTAGGAGCCGGTGAAATCGCTGAGGTACTGAACGAGCAGGATGGCCGAGGAGAACAGAAAGCTCAGCGCCACACCGGCGAGCAGCATCACCTCGGTGGAGAACTCCCGCTTCACGGTGGCAAGCAGATAGATGACGCCCACAGTCAACGCAGCGCCGAGAAACGCGAACAGGCTGACCGACGAGAATCCGAGCAGGCCGGTCACCAGCCCGAGCTTCACCGCCACAGCGGCTCCGAACGAAGCGCCGGTGGATACGCCGAGCGTGAACGGCGTCGCCAGCGGGTTTCGGAACATCGCCTGAAAGACCATTCCGCCGATGGCCAGCGCCGCACCCGCCAGAAAGCCCAGCAGGACGCGGGGCAGCCGGAGCTGCCAGAAGATCCGCCCGTCCGCGCTCCCGGTGAAGGCGGGATCCAGCAGCCGGGCCGGCGAGATGGCCGGCGTCCCCGCGAGCGCGAGGATCAGCGTCACGAGCAGGGCCGTCGCCAGGAGCCCGGCGATCCAGAGCGGCCGGCGGGATGCGCGGTTCATGGCGCGGACCTCCCGGGCAGGTAGGCGGGCGGTCCGGTCGGATCGTCGGGGCATTCGTAGCGCCGGAACGGCGTGTCATACAGGATATCGAGTACCCGTCCAGCCAAAAAGTCCGCCGGCGGACCGAAATAGACCGCCCGGCCCGCCTTCAGGCAGAGCAGCCGGCTCGAGAGCGCCAAGGCGGCATTCACGTCGTGGGTGACCATGACAATCGTTTTTCCGCCCGGTGCATGGAGCCGTCCGAGTAGTTGGTAAATCTCTTGCGCGTGCAGCGGATCGAGGAAGGTGGTGGGCTCGTCCAGCAGGATAAGGCCCGTCTCCTGGACCACGGCGGCGGCGATGAACACCTTCTGGCGCTCGCCGCCGCTGAGCGTGTCCAGGAACCGGTCGCGGAATTCTGTCATGGCCACCTGCGCCAGCGCGTCCTCGACGACGGCCCGATCCCGCGGTCCGGGCGCTCCCAGCGCCTGCAGATAGGGGAAGCGGTTCATCAGCAGGAACTCGGCCACGCGGTACGGCGGGATGTAGCCTTTGGCCTGCGGCACGTACGACTGGAGGCGAGCCAGGGCGCGAAACGCGTAGTCGGCCACCGGCCGGCCCCGCAGGCGCACCGCCCCTTCCCGGACCGGCAGCAGGCGGTTCAGGTGTTTGAGCAGCGTCGACTTGCCGGCTCCGTTCGGTCCCAGCACCGAGACGAACTCGCCCTCGCCCACGTCGAACGACACGCCGGCCAGCACCCGCTTCCCCTCGGGGGTGTAGCCCAAGTCCTTCACCTCGAGGAACTCGGTGGTCATCACGGATCTCCCTTCCCGGTCATGCACCTACGGAGGGCGCGGGCGATGGCCACCGCCCGCGGGCCGGGGATGGCCAGGTACGCGTCAGCCAGGACATGCACGCGCCGGCTCCGCACGGCGGCCAGCGCGGGCAGCCGGTCCCAGTCGCGCGCCAGCGCCGCCATCTGCGCGGCATCCAGCTTCATTCCCGGGTACATCTCGACGATCACCTCGGGGTCAGCGTGGGCGATCCCCTCCAAGGACAGGCTGGGATAGCGAACTTTCCCCTGGTAGACGTTCCGGCCGCCCGCGAGCCGCACCAGCTCGCCAAGAAAGGTCGCCGGGCCGGCCACAAACACGTTGTTCAGGCTGGACGGGTTGCGCCCCACGACCACCATCACCCGCGGGGCCGCGCCGGCCGGGCTTTCCCGCGCCACCGCCTGGAGTTCCCGCCGCCACGTGCGCGCCAGCGTCTCGCCCGCCGCCGGATCGCCCAGCCGCCGGGCAACGACGCGCATGGCGCGCTCGATATCCGCCAGCGTGTACAGGGAGAGGACTTCGGTGCGGATTCTCAGCGCGCCCAGCCGCTGCGCCAGCTCCGCCTCCTCGGGCACCAGCAGCACGAGGTCGGGCGCAAGCCGGATGATCGCCTCGAGGTTGGGGTTGAGGAAGCCACCCACGCGGGGCAGCCGCCGGGCGGCGTCGGGAAAGTCGCAGTAGTCGGTCACACCGGCCACGGCGTCGCCGTGGCCCAGCGCGAAGCAGATTTCCGTGAACGCGGGCGCCATGCACACCACCCGGCGGGCGCCGGGCGCCGGCGCAGCCGCCGGCAGCGCCGTCCAGAGGGCGGCAGCCAAGACGATCAGCGCCCACCGGCTGCACGGGGATCGGAGCAGAAACTGTCCCGTCGGGCGACGGTTGGGTAGATCGGTGATGAGCGCCGGCCCGAATGCTTCGGGCCGGCCGGCGAGGGTGAAAAGCCAGCAGGGCATCACTGTATCCTGTCTCCGCGAGGAGTCCAGTGAAAACATCGACCGGCCGGTCTTCTGGCTTCCGGATCGTCCTCCGGCCGCGCCTTCCCATCCGAAATCCGTCCGGACAGTGGCGATGTGCGGCCTTCGTCCCCGGTCACAGCGGCGGGCCCGCAGTGGATTCGCACCACCTTCCCAATTCGCCCGAGGGCACCGGTCAACGGTTTCGCTCAAACATCCGATCTGATTCTAAGGAGCGGCGGCGGGACTGTCAAGCCAGATCCGGTCCGGGACCGTGGTCGTCGGGTGACTCGCGCACCAGCTCAATCACGGCGATCTCCGGCCGGATCCCCACCCGGCCCATGAAGGCGACGTGGCCGAAGCCGCGGTTCACATAGAGGTACTGCCCGCCTTCCCGGTAGAGACCGGCCCACTGGCGGTACATGTACTGCACGGGGCTCCAGCGGAAGCCCGGCACTTCCACCCCGAACTGGAAGCCGTGAGTATGGCCGGACAAAGTCAGTCCGATGCCGCCGAAATTCGGTCGCACCTCGCTGTCCCAGTGGGAGGGATCGTGGGTGAGGAGGATCCGGGCCGCCCCAACCGGCAAACCCCGGGTCGCCCGCTCCAGGTCACCCCGCTTGTGAAAACCGTGGCGGTTGCTCCAATTTTCAACGCCGATCACGGCAAGGCGATCATCCCCTCGTGCGAACACCGCGTGCTCGTTCCGGAGCAGCCGCCAGCCCAGCGCTTCATGGCAGTCCAGCATGCGCTGGAAGTGGGCCGTATGCTCCCGGTCACTGGGCCACGCACGGTAATCACCGTAGTCGTGGTTCCCGAGCACGGAGAGCACGCCCAGCGGCGCGCGCAAAGCCGCGAACACCTCGCCGTACGCGCCCACTTCATCCACCACGTCGTTCACCAGGTCGCCGGTGAAGACAATCAGGTCGGCACCCTGGGCGTTGGCCAGTGTGATGCCGTCGCGCACCGCCGCCAGGTCGTCGAAGCTGCCGACGTGGATATCCGACAACTGGAGGATCCGGAAGCCGTCGAAAGCCGGTGGCAGACCGGGCAGCGTGACGCGCTCCCGGCGGACGGTGAAGGCATACCGCGCGCGCACCACGCCGTGCACGATGCCGGCGAGCGGGATGCCCGCCAACGCCACCGCGGTCAGGCTGAGAAACTCCTTCCGGTTGATGCCGGCCGCCGGTTGCGCCGCCGGCACCGGCGACGGGGCGGGCCTCAGCCAACGGGCCAGCCGCTGCCAGATCCAGCGGACCATCCGGCTGGCGTCCTCGAGCAGGAGCACCGCCGCGGCCGCCAGCTTGGGCACGTACAGCAAGACGAACACGGTGATCAGGTAGAAATACCCGCGCGGCGGCAGGCGGTGGCCCGCCATGGCCGCCAGCGGCGTGACAACCAGGGCGAGGTAGAACAACGCGTGCACCCACCAGTAGGCGCGGCGGGCCCAGCCAAGTGTCCGCCAGCGGTTGGCGATCACCCGAACGGCCTGGTAAGCGTAGATGTCCAGACCGATGCAGATGGCCAGAGGAATCAGAAATCGGACGCTGGTCATGGGGCGTCTCCCGGCCGCTCACCACTATAAACGAAGGACCGGCCTTCAATGTTTCCACAGCCGGTCCGCAGGCTGTTAGATGTGCGCCCGGACGGGTGGATTGATCATTCCTCCAAGCGGAAGCCGCAAGCAGACGGCAGGTCCGGCGGAAAGGCCGCGTACGCCGACGGGTATTCGCGGCACAGCCGCGGCCGGCGATCGTAGATCCGGCAGAGCCGGTCGGGCCCGAGGTGGGGACACCCGAACAGCAGGCCCTTCCCCGCCTCGTACCCCTCATAGACGAATTCGTAGTTCACCTCATGGAACCGCTGCACGAACCGGACGGCGGCCGGGTGCCGCGCCAGTGACGGGGTGATGCTCACCGCGAGCAGTTCGCAGCATTCGCCGCACCGGTTGCATCCGCCGGACAGCTTCCACCGCGGCGGGCGGAGACGCCGTTCCCAACGCGTCAGGAGCCCCGACATCGCCACGACGGGCGCCAGGAACCAGCGGATGGAGCGATAGTACGCCGCCCGGAGAGGCGGCCACCGTTCGGCCGCGACGAAGCCGCCGCCCAGCGCCAGCGCCAGAACCACGGGCACCGCCAGATCATACCAGGTGAACCAGTTCATCATGTTGCCTTGACCACAAACGGATCCTGCCGGCGTTCTCGCCGCCGGTCAGTGCAGCGGCCGGTCGTCCGCCGCCAGCTCCACGAGTCCGCGAAAAACGATCCGCGCCAGGTCTTCCATGATCTCCGGATTCAGAATCTCCGGCCGGTCGCGGGTGGTGTGGTAGGTGGGGGGGCCGCCTTCGGGCCCGCCGCCGGTGCTGAAGGAGAGCGTGGGAATCCCCGCCTTCAGGAAGTGCGCGGCGTCCAGGCGCTGACGTCCCAGGTTCGCCGTCTGCGAGGGCTCGCAGGTCCGGTGCACCCAGCGCCCGTTGGCCCGGTCGAAATAGTCCCACAGTTTCGGAAAATTCAAACCGGCGAGCACGCGGATCTCCTCGCCGACGCCCACGCCGTCGAAATTCAAACACGCCACGGTCTGCGCCAGCGGGAACAGCGGCTGCTCCAGGTAGAATTCCGATCCCCGCACGCCCTGCTCTTCCGCCCCGAAAAAGACGAACGCCACCGAGCGGCCGGGCGGCACCGGCGACTGCGCCAGCGCCCGGGCCACGGCCATCACCACCGCCACGCCCGAGGCGTTGTCGTTGGCGCCCATCAGCAGTTCGGGATTTCGGCCGAGGAAATCCAGGTGGGCCGCCACCACGATGGTCTCATGGCGCCGCGCCGGGTCGGCGCCCTCAAGCCAACCCACCACCGTACAGCCGACGCCCGCCGGATGGTGCTCGGTGCGGTTGCTCATCCGGACCGTCTTGCCTGTGGCGAATGAAGCCGGCTGCAAGTTTTTACGGATGCCCGCCACTGTGCCCTTCCAGTCCCGGCCGGTCCCAGCGAACAGGTCGTCCACCACCGCGCGGCTCACATAGGTCAAGCCGAGCCCGGGAATATAGGCGCAGTTTGGGTTGACGATGTGATAGTGGTAGAGCATCCCCGCGGCGCCGTGGTTCCACGCATTGGCCACCTTGTACTGGTGGAAGCTGTAAGGCCGCCACTTCAGGAACGCGTCGGCGCCGGCGTCCGGGGCCACGGGCGCTTCAACATCCACGAGCACAATCTTGCCCCGCACGTCCACCCCGGCGTAGTCGTCGTAGCCGAGCTCCGGCGCGGTGATGCCGTAGCCCGCGTAGATCACCTCCGCGGTGACCTCGCCGGTGCCGGAGGTCGCCCCGGGGTAGTATTCGTCCTCGTACCGGTATGCTTTCTCGATCCAACCGTCGGCGCCGGCAGGCAGCCGCAGCGCCAGCGCACCGTGCGCCATGACCTGCGTGTATGGGTTGTGAAAATCCTGCGTCCACCGCCCGTTCTCGCCGCCGGGCCGGTAGCCCCACGTACGCAAGCGGTCGATCACCCATTCGGCCGCCGTGTCGTAGCCGGGCGTGCCCGTGAGCCGGCCGTCATACTTCGGGTCGCACAGCTCCCGCACGGTTCCCATCAGCTCGTCGCTTCCGATGCGGTGCGTCAGGGCGACGAGCTGGTCCGCGGCGGATGAGGCGCCGGTTGTCTGCGCGGCCGGACAGCGCACGGCCGCCCACGCCAACTGGATCAGGATGATTCCGATCACATAGAGCCGGGCTAATCGGCGGTGGCTTCCTCGCTGCATGTCGCCTCCTGTGAAACTGGCTGGATCCGTCATGGTGCTGATTGTAGAGTCCGGCTCTGCGCCGGTCAACTCATCACTGGATGATCCCGGCGACACCCGAGAGGCGCGGCGAGCTTCACCGGCTCGAACGACTCTGCTACAATGCCCCCGTAGTCATCCCCGGTCCGGGCGCCCGCCGACCCCGTCCGGCGCCGTGAGGTCATCGCATGCTGCTCATCCATCCGCCCTTCACCAAGGCGTCCGAGCCGCCCGCCGGGCTCGCCCGCCTGGCCGGGGCGGTCGCCGCCGCCGGCGGACGCGCGGCGGTGCTGGATCTCAACCTGGACGCGCAACTGCACCTCATCGGCGCGGATCCACCGGCCGGCGACACCTGGACGCGGCGGGCCGTGAAGCAGCGGGACCGCAACCTGGCGGCGATCCGCGACGCGACGACGTACCGGCGCCTGGACACCTACACCACCGCGGTCCGCGGTTTGAGCCGGCTCCTGGAGGCCCACGGCGACGCCGCCGGCGTAGGCATCCGCCTGGCCGACTACACGGATCCGGCCCGGTCGCCGTTGCGAAGCGCCGATCTGATCGCCCAGGCCGCCGCGCCCGAGCACCACCCGTTGTGCGCCTTTTTCCGCGAGCACCTCGACCGCGCGCTGTCCGGGACCGCGCCGCGGATCGTCGGCCTCTCCATCAATTTTTTAAACCAGGCCTTGAGTGCGTTCGCCCTGCTGGGGATTCTCCGCCGCGACCACCCCGGTGTGCGCATCCTCGTGGGCGGCGGCCTGGTGAGCTCATGGCTGGGCCGGCCGGGGTGGGCCGATCCGTTCCGCGACCTGGCTGACGAATGGATCGCCGGCGCCGGCGAGCGCCCGCTGCTCCGGGCGGCGGAGTTGCCGGGCGAGCCGGACGATTTTCCCGTGCCGGATTTCAATCCGTTCCGCGGGGAGGAATACCTCGCGCCGGGCCTTATCCTGGGCATCAGCTTTTCGGACGGCTGCTACTGGAACCGCTGCGCCTTCTGCTCCGAGCGCACCGAGGACCGGCGGTACCTCGCCTGGACTCCCGCAGACGCGGCGGCGCGCCTGCGCGAGGCGGCCGTCCGATACCGGCCGGCGCTCGTCCACCTGCTGGACAACGCGCTGAGCCCGGCGGCGCTCCGCGCCCTCATCGCCGATCCGCCGGGTGCGCCATGGTACGGATTCGCGCGTTTCACCCCCGAACTGGCTGAGCCGGATTTCTGCCGCGCGCTGCGACGGTCGGGTTGCCGGATGCTGCAACTGGGGCTGGAGTCCGGCGACCCGGACGTTCTGGCCCGGATGCGCAAGGGCATCGACCTGGCGGCGGCCGGCTTGACCTTGCACCGGTTGCGCGAGGCGGGGATCGGGACGTACGTTTACCTGCTGTTCGGCACGCCGTGGGAGGCGGAGCCGGCCGCCCGGCACACGCTGGATTTCGCGGCCGCGCACGCGGCGGCGATCGGCTTCTTGAACGTGTCCATCTTCAACCTGCCGCGCGGGTGCGATGAGGCGGCCGCGCTGGACACCCGGCCGTTTTCCGACGGCGACTTGTCGCTGTACGAGGATTATCGGCATCCGCTGGGCTGGGACCGCCTGGCGGTCCGGAGATTTCTGGATCGGGAGTTCAACCGGCAGCCGGCCATCGCAGAGATATTGCGCCGGACGCCGCCCGAGTTCACTTCCAACCACGCGCCGTTCTTCGTGCCGACGCTCGCGCGACCGTCTGAAGCCGCCCGGGAGAGCCTGCGGCGATGAATCCCTCTTTCAGACACGAGGCGCAGCGGGCGGGCTCCGGCGGGCACCAGACCCCCAGGCCGGAGGAATATCCCCGTTCGCTGATCCTCGATCTCACCAGCCGCTGCAACCTGCGCTGCTTCATGTGCAACGCCCACATGGAGGGTTCGACAGTCGATCCAGCCACCTTCACCGACATGCCGGATGAGGTGTTCAACCGGCTGCAACCGCTCGTCGCCCGGGCCGATATCATCAACCTGGGCGGATGCGGCGAGCCCTTGTTCGCCGGGCGGATCCTGGACCGGCTGGCGCAAATCCGGGAGTGGCACCGCGACGCCTACCTCCTCACGTTCACCAACGGCACCTGTTTCTCCAGCCGGGAGCACACCGCCCACCTGCTGCCGTTTTTCAATGAGGTCCACATCTCGCTCAACGGCGTGGGCAGCTACGACCGGGTCATGACCGGCAGCCGGTTCCCACTAATCCGCCGCAATCTGGATTTCATCCGCGAAGTGCGCCGGGAGATGGGCAAACCGGAGACGCTGGTCATCGGATTCATCGTCATGCGGCGCAACCTGGATGACATCGTCCCGGCGGCCCGCCTGGCCCGCGAACTGGATGCTTCACGGATCCAATACAAGAGCCTCTGGGTGTTCAGCCGGGAACTGCAGACCGAATCGATCCTCCAGGATCCCGACTTGACCCGTCTGGCGCACGAGCAGGTTCGGGCGGCCCACACCGTCGGCATCCCCGTTGAATGCGAGATGTGGCCGGAGCTCAACACCCGTGTCAGCGGCAATTGGGGCGCGAACCGGCTGACGCAGAAGCTACGCCCGCTCCAGCGGCGGCCGCCGCTGGTGGTTCGGGCGGGGCGGATGCTCCGCGACGATCCGCGGCTCTTCCGCGAGCGCCTGATCCGGTTCATCGGGGCGTACGGCCGCCGGTTCATCGGGCGGCCGCCCCGCCGCGACATGAGTCTGCCCTGCCATTACCCCTGGCGGCAGGTCCAGGTTTTCGAGAACGGTGACGTGTTCTTCTGCTGCGAGGGCGAGACCCGGATCGGCAACCTGCTGGCGGAGGACTTTCCCGCCATCTGGAACAGCGAGGAGGCTTGGCGGTATCGGGACGGTCTGTTCAGCGGACATTTCTATCGGGATTGTGCCCGCTGCAAGGTCATCTTCCGGAACCGTCATGAAGCCTACATCAAAACCGGCGGAAACGGATAACCATGATGCAGAGCCATCGACTCTGCTTATCCCAAACCACGAGGGACAGGCCGGCGTTCACACCGGCTGGCGAACGCTTCCCCGTCAGGAGAAATCCATGACCGTGTTCAACGAGTTCTCGACAATCTATGACCGGATGTTCCCTTGGGAGACCCGCTTGGCCAAGGAGGGGCCGTTTCTACGCCGCCTGTTCGAAGGGGCGGGCGTCCAGACGGTGCTCGACTGCGCCTGCGGCACCGGGCGGCACGTGATCGCCCTCAGCCAGTGGGGATACCAGGCCTGCGGCTCCGACCAGTCCCCGCAAATGATCGAGGCCGCCCGGGCCAACGCCCGGGCCGCCGGCGTCGCCGCCGATTTCCGAACCGCCTCGTTCACCGGACTGGACGCGGCGTTCGGTCCGGCGGCGGCCTTCGACGCCGTCCTATGCATCGGCAACTCCCTCACCCTGGCGCCGTCCGACGACGACGTGGCGGCGGCCTGGCGCGCCATGCACCGCGTGTTGCGCCCCGGCGGGATCGCAGTGGTGCACGTGTTCAACTGGGACCGCGTGGCCGCCGCGGGATTGAAGATCATGCCGGCGATTATCGTGGAGTTGGACGGACGCCCCGTCACCACCCTCCGGGTGTTTCACCACCACGAGTCCGTCATCGATCTGCACCTGGTCACGGTGAGCCGCGCTGATGACGGCCGGGCGGACACCCAGGTGCTCACCGCCGCCCAGCGCCCCCTCGGTCCCGACAGCCTAGCCGGGATGGCGGCCGCCGCGGGGTTCGAAGAGGCGGCGCGCTGGAACGGCTACGACGGCCGCCCCTTCGATCCCGGCCAATCGGACCAGCTCCTGCTGGTGGCCCGAAAGCCATCGATGCCGGCCTGAGGCGGACGGCCCGTCCAGGCGTCCGCCGGCCGGCATCTACGATCAACGGAATGACTGGGCGCCCACGCCGGGCACCGCGCCGAACAGTTCCAGCGCCTTCTGCCAGGCGTACCGATTCCCGAACATCGAGACCTTCGTGGTCAGCTTGCCCTGCAGATTGAGCCCCAGGATGGACCGCCACTGGTTGGCCGGCGAGTTCCGGTCGAAGTCCGCCTGCTCCGAATACCGCGCACTGAGATAACCCTCCAGGTAGCTCTTGTCCACCGGGAGCGTCTTGGGGATTTCCTCCCGGTTGCCGCGGGCGCTGGCGAACTCCAGATCACCGAACTGGTTGACCCGGAGATCCAGCATGGTGTTGCTGGCCGGGCTGAACGACAGGTCCGCCGTCTTGTTCACGAAGAACACGTTGTCGTCCATCCGCACCCACTCGTTCTTGTTGAACCGGGTGTGGTCCACGCCGCCCTGGATGTTCCCGCCGATGATGTTGTGGTGGATGTTGTACTCGAGCTTGGTCATCACCCGCACGCCGTAGCCCATGTCCTTGAAATCCTTGAGCCGGCTCCAGCTGAATAATATGGTGTTGTGGGCGATCTCCACCTGGCCGCACAAGGTCAGCGTCTTTGGACCGCCGGTGTTTCGGCAGGTGCCGTACACCTCGATGGCCGCCATGCGGTTGGCCACGAACACGTTGTTGAGAATGCGGCAGGTCCCGCTGCGCAGGCCGATCTGCACGCCGAAGCTGGCGCCGTTGATGAACGCGTTGTTCTGAATGAGCAGCTCGCCGCCGTTGGCCGCGCTGGGCACCGACAGGATGGGTTCCGTCACCGTGGCGTTGGCCGCGGGCCCCTTTTCCGGCGGCAGCAGCAGCATCCCCGTCTCGCACCCGGCCGGTTTTCCCTCGACCGGCGAGTAGGCGTTCCGGAGGCCCATGTCGAAGACGAACCCGTCCACCACCGCGCCGTCAATCTCGCGCGTGAAGGTGAGCACGGCCTTCCGGGCATTCCCCGCGCTGGCGTTGTCGGGCTGGAACAGAGTGGGCGTGCGCCGGATGTCGCGCGCCGAGAAATCCTGGGCGAAGCTGCCGTACAGTTTGAGCGGCTTGTCGATTTCCATGTAGCCGATGTTGAAAGTGCCGCTGTAAACACCCTCGGCGACGGCCACCGTGTCGCCGGCCTGGGCGACCTTGATCGCCTTGTCGATGTCCTTGAACGGCTGCGCCTGCGTTCCCGGGTTGCTGTTGCTACCGGTCTTGGCCGAGACGAACCAGACCTTGCCGCCGGCCGGGTTGAGCAGCATGTCCGCGCCGCCGTGGACCGGCGCCATCATCCCCAACAGGGCGATCATCCCGACACAGACGGCTAGAGCCCGCACAGTTTTCATATGGCCTCCTTTGACTCGAAATACAGATCCTGATCCGCCACCCGGATTCCCGACCGGAATAGACGGCCGCGGCAGAACTTTTCATCCGGATATCGTATACTGCCAGACGACCCGCCCGGCCGGCACGGATCCGGGCGGCAGGAGCGCCAGTGAACGACAAACCGCGTTGCGCCTGGTGTCTGGGTGATCCGCTGTACCTAGCATACCACGACCTGGAGTGGGGCGTCCCGCTGCACGATGACCGCGGACTGTTCGAGTTTCTTGTCCTGGAGACCTTTCAGGCCGGCCTGAGCTGGTTGACCATCCTGAAGAAGCGGGACAATTTCCGGCGCGCCTTCGCCGGCTTCGATCCAAAGCGGGTGGCTCGCTTCGACGGACGGGACCGGCGGCGGCTGCTGGCGGACGCCGGCATCGTCCGCAACCGGCTGAAGGTGGACGCGGCCATCGTCAACGCCCGGGTGTTCCTCGAGGTGCAGGCGGCCCACGGCAGCTTCGACCGGTGGATCTGGTCGTTCACCGACGGCCGTCCCGTCGTCAACCGATGGCGGGAGCTCCGGGAAGTACCCGCCCGGACGCCGTTGGCCGCGACGATCAGCCGGGAGATGCGCCGGCTCGGCTTCCGCTTCGCGGGTCCTGTCGTCGTCTATTCCCACATGCAGGCAACCGGCATGGTGAACGACCACCTGGTGAGCTGCTACCGGCACGCGGAAATCCGGCGGTTGGCCGCCGACACCACGATCTGACCCCCAGTCCCCGAAGGAGCGACATGATGCAACCCGACCGACGCCTGGTTCCTCCCCCCCTGCAACGGCACCCTAGCCCGAGACGCGCACGCCGGATATCGCCGGCTCTCGGAGCCGCCGTGATTGCGCTGGCCGCCAGTCTGTGGGCGGCTCCGCCGCCGGCGCTGCCGGCCGCCGCCCAGCCGCCGGCCTTGACGAACGCCGGGTTCGAGACCGCCGGCAGAGGCGCGACACCCGCCGGCTGGCAGGTCACCGAGCCGGCTTCGCCCGGGGCAGCGGTGGTCACCCGAAGCGCCGCCGTGCGGCACGCCGGCACGGCCAGTCTGCTCATCGACTGTCCCCGCCCGGAACGCGTCACGGTCGCTTCCGAACCGATCCGACTGACCGTGGGGCGCATCTACCGGCTCAGCGGCTGGATCCGGACCGAGGAGGCACTGTCCGACCCGCTCAGCCGGTATCCCACCGCCGTGCCCGCCACCCTGAGCATGCTCTCCTTCCCCTTCACCAATCACGCTCCGGCCGTGGGCGCCGATTCCGACTGGACCGCGGTAAGCACGGTCTTCATCGCCACGAAGGGCGTGGACCGCGTCCAGCTGCACCTGGGCCGCAACGGCACCGCCACGGGCCGCGCCTGGTTCGACGAGCTGCGTCTCGAGGAAGTGACGGATATCGCCGAGTTCATCCCCCTGGAGACGGTCCGCTGGCACGGGCCGGCCTACCGCTACGACGACCAGGGCTGGACCTTCGTCCACATCGAGGGCGAACCGTACGCCCGCGGCTTCCAGTACGGCTCGCTGGTCGCCGACGAGATCGTCCAGTACCTGTCCAAGCTGGCCGTGCAGCGCCACGCCCAGGAGCCGGCCCGCGGCTGGCAGCAGCTGCGCTTCATGGCGGACGCCCTCTTCCTCCGCCGGTTCGACGAGGAGTTCCTCCTGGAGATGCGCGGCATCGCCGACGGAGCCGCCGCCGCGGGCGCCCGCTACGACGGCCGGCCGTTGGATTTGGTGGACATCGTCACGATCAACGCATTCATCGATCTCGACAGCCTGGAGGACGCGCTGGATCGCACCCCCCACGCGCTAAGCGGCAGGAAATTGCTGAAGCCCGAGGAGGAGATGGACGTCCCGGCCGACCGGAACCGCTGCTCCTCAATGGTGGCCACCCGTTCGGCCACCACGGACGGCCGGTTCGTCTTCAACCAGCTCTTCATGTGGAACGGCTACACGGGCGTCCACTGGAACATCGTCGTCGACGTCCAGCCCAGCGCCGGCCACCGGCTGGTGTACCAGACATTCCCCGGCGGCATCCACTCTGGTGCCGACTTTTACATCAACGCGGCCGGCCTCGTCATCGGGGAAACCACCGTGGGGCAGACTCCGTTCAACGCCGAGGGGACACCCCAGGCGAACCGCATCCGCAAGGCCGCCCAGTACGCGTCGAGCATCGACGAAGCCTGCGCCATCCTGCGCGAGCACAACAACGGGTTGTACACCAACGACTGGACCATGGCCGACGCCAAGACCGACGAAGGCGCCGTCCTGCTGCTGGGCACCCACGCCTCGAGGCTGTGGCGTACCGGCACCGCCTCCGTCGCCGCGGACACGCCGGGCGGCCTGCGCGACTTCATCTGGGCCAACAACAACAACCGCGACCCGGCGGTGACGCGGGAGTACGTCACCCACCCCGAAAACGCCCCCTACGACCTCGCGTTCAGCGCCTGGAACCGCGACGTCGCCTTCAATGAATTCTATCGCCGCTACGGCGACGGCCGCATCGATTCCATCGCCGCGGTCAACCTCGCCGCCTCATCGCCCATCAACCGCGCCCACGCGTGCGACGCCAAGGTCACCACCGCCGAGATGGCTGAGCAGCTCGTCTTCTTGGCGCACCACGGCAAGGCCACCTTGCGGGACAAAACCGTCGGCGGCCGCTGGATCCCCGACTTGCCGGGCGCGCGACCACACCTGGCCCTGGGCTGGACGGCCTTCAGCCCGGTCGTCATCACCGAACGGCTGCACGCCGCCCGGGCCCAGGCGCCCGAGCCGCCGGCCCGACCGGCCGATCCGGAGACGGACCGCCAGGCGATCACCGGCTGGCTGGCCTACCCGCGCGAGCGGTTGTGGCACAACACCGTCGCGCCGGCCACCGACGCCGACAACTGGTTCGTCTCCGGCTCGGCCGCCTACTGGCGGATTCTGCGGGACCTGCCGGAGAAGGCCGCAGACGCGCAAACCCATCTGCTCCGGACCTTCGGCGAGCTGAACGACCGGTACCTGTACCTGACCGGCCGGGAGGGCACGCTGACCCCCGCCGCGGCCCGCCGGGCCTACGACCGCTACACACCGTACCAGGTGCCGCGCATCAAGGGCACCTACCTGCTCCACCAGCTCCGGCTCCTGCTGGGCAACGCGGCGTTCGCCCGGGTCATGGACGCGGTGCATGAGCAGTACGCCGACACGCCCATGACCACCGCCCAGTTCATCGCGACGGCCGGTCTGGCCGCCGATCGCGAGTTGGCGACATTCGTCCGCCAGTGGACCGACCGGGACGACCTGCCGGATCCTCGCATCACTGCGGCCGTCTCCGCCACCACCGACTCCGGTCTGACGCTCACCGTGACCGTCCGCCAGGACGGGACACCGTACCATTTCATCACCGCCTTGGCCATCCGGACGGGCCAGAAGGTCCGCCATGAAGTCCTGGAAGTTGACGCGCCGGCCCAGGAGTTCCGCTTCACGCTGACGGAACCACCCGACGCGATCACCTTCAACCCGGGCTTTGATATCCCCGTGAACCGGGAGCGGTTTTACACCTGGTCCAATTTCATCGACGATTTCCATGACACCTGGATCGTCTACGGGACCAACCGGCAGGTGGAGGCGAACCATTCCGCCGCCGAACGATGGGCCCTCACGCTGGCCGACGCGTACGCCGAGGTCCTGGCGCCGGTGTGCAAGGACTGCGAGCTCTCGACGCCAGACGCGGCCGCGCATGACCTGATCGTTCTGGGCAGCCCCAGCGACAACGTCCTGACCGCAAGTCTGGCCCAGTCGGGCCGACTGCCCGTCGATTTCGGCCGTAACTGGTTCCGCTGGCAGGACCGCGTCTACGCCGATCCGGACGACGGACTGGTGCTCGTGCTCCCCAACCCCTTCAATCCGAGACGGGCCCTCTACCTGTTCACCGCCAATTCCCAGCTTCAGCTCCATGCCATGACCCGCCGGTTCCAGCGCGACCTGGGCGGTTGGGCGGTCTTCAAGGGAGACGCGGTGACGGCGAAGGGGCCGCATCCGGAGGAGCGGTTCACCATCCGGTTCGGAAAACCGGATGCAGTGGCTGTCCCCCTGGACGACTCGACCGCACCGTGAGCGGCGGCGCTCAGCGTCCGGCCGGATTGACCGGGCGCCTGTGCACGCGGAACCGCGGCGCCAGGAACGCGCATCCGACCCAGAGGACCAGCCCGAGCACACCGGCCGCAGACCACAGGACGGTGCCGCCCAACCGGGCGTAGATCCAGAGCCCAGTCGCCGGTGCGACCACCAGCGCCACGGCGAACAGCGCCGTGTAGGCCCCCATGTACCGACCCACATCGGTCGTGCCGGCACGAGCCGCCACCAGGCTGTTGGCGAACGGCAGCGCCAGCATCTCGCCGGCGGTCCAGACCAGCACCGTGAAAACGACATACGGCCAGCTCGAGCCCCACGGCATCAGGCCGAACCCGAGACAGACCAACAGGCAGCCCCAGCCCATCATCCGGAGATGATCGCACTGCTGCAGTCGATGCACGAGGACCATCTCCACCATCACGATGATCAGGGCGTTGAGCCCGAACAGCATCCCAATCCGGTTTTCGAGCAGGCCGAAATGCTCCCGGTAGTACAGCGGAAGGGTCCCCATCGTCTGGAAGAACACCATGGCCAGCCCGAACAACACGGCCAGCAGCCCCAAAAACGGCCAGTCCCGCTTCCGCGCCGGCGGTCCGGATGGAGCCGGTGTCACCGGAGCCGCCGCAGCGCCCTGTCGTCGGTACCGGCGGCCCACCGTCACCCAGAGCAGCGCGGCCGCCAGGCAGCAGGTGCTCCCGTCCACCACGAACAGCCAGAAGTAATCAACGAGGGCCAGCATGCCCCCGACGAGCGGCCCCACCGTAATGCCCAGGTTGATGGCCATCCGGAGGAGCGTCAAGGCGCGGGTGCGCGTCTCGGGCGCCGCCGACTCGGCCACGGCCGTCATGCAGGCCGGCCGGAACGCGTCGCCCAGCATTCCCAGCGCGGCGAAACCCGTCATGAGCGCGGGCGCCGTGCGCAGCAGCCCCAGCAGCAGGAAACCCGCCCCGCCGGCGATCAGACTGACGAGCTGAACGGGGATCGCCCCCACCCGGTCGCTCAGCCGGCCCCCGGCAAAGGTGCCGATCACCGACCCGATGCCGAACGCAAAGATCACCCATCCGGCTTCGCTCTTGTCGAAGCGAAGCTCCCGGGTGAGATACAGCGTCAGGAAGGGCAGCACCATGGTTCCGGCGCGATTGACGAGCGCCACCGCCACCAACACCCAGGTCTCTCGCGCCAATCCCGCGAACGCATCCCGGTACAGGCTGATCACATGTTGCAGCATGGCGGTGGCCTAAACCCCGCGATTTTCGTTCCGCTCTAGCGGGACCACCCGGATTTGCCCCAAAATCCGCTGGCTCCGAGCGGAATACATTTTAGCAATTCGGAAAACGATTGTCACAAGTGGCCCGTTTGCTATAATGACTTTGTCTTTCTCGACCGATCGGAACGGGCGGCATGCAACACAAATCACTGGGCAAGTACCAGATCGAGGGAACCCTCGGCAAGGGCTCGATGGGCGTGATCTACATCGCCTTCGACACCGCCCTCGAGCGCAAGGTCGCCATCAAGACCATGACGTCCGAACTGATGACGGACCCGCAGCTCCGCAAGCGCTTCAACACCGAGGCCAAAGCGGCCGGCAGCCTGCGGCACGCGAACATCATCACCATTTTCGAGCTGGGCGAGGAGCAGAAGACGCCCTACATCGTCATGGAGCTGCTCAGCGGGACCGACCTGAAGACCATGATGCAGTCCAACCAGCGCTGGCCTTACCGGAAGCTCCTGAACATCGCCATCCAGACAAGCAAGGGGCTGCATTACGCCCACCAGCACGGGGTCGTCCACCGGGACATCAAGCCGGCCAACATCTTCATCTGCTCCGACGGTCTGGTGAAAATCCTGGATTTCGGCGTGGCCCATGTCCTGACGTCCACCATGACCCAGGCCGGCATGCTGCTGGGCTCGCTCGGCTACATGCCTCCCGAACAGATCATCGGTCAGAAGGTGGACGGCCGCGTGGACCAGTATTCGCTCGGGGTGATCCTGTACGAGCTGATCACGGGCAACAAGCCGTTTCTGGAAAAAGACATCCCCACCACGATTCAGGCCATCCTCAACAAGCCGCCCATTCCCATCCGGACCATCCGCGACGACTGTCCCGCGGCGCTGGAGACCGCCGTTCTGCGGAGCCTTCAGAAAGACCGCGAGAAGCGTTTTCCCAACCTCGACGAATTCTGCCGGGTGCTGTCCCAGCTCTATGCGACGGTCGCGGCCGACGACACCCTCCAGCTCCAGCATACCGTGACGGCGGACCAGGCGGCTCCGACCAAGGCTGCGGAGAAGAAAGGGTCCGACACCAAATCCTGGTTGACGCTGAACGAGCTGCTCCACCAAAGCCGTGAGATGGCAAAGGACGGCCGGCTGACCGAGGCGATCGGGCTCCTCAAGGAGCATAACAAGACCTATCAGCACGATCCCGAATTCCAGACCTACTACCGCCAACTGCGCCAGGAAAAAGAATCCTTCGACAAGCGGGCCATGTTCCAAAAGCACTACCAGGACGCGCTGCGACTCCTCGATGAGGACAACTTCCAGCTGGCCCGGCTGGAACTGGAGACGCTGCTCAAACTGGATCCATCGTCACCTCAGATCAGCCAGCTGGACCGGTTGATCTCCACGCGGGAGTCGGCCTGGCAGATCAACGAGTGGGCCGAAGAGGGTGAAAAGCTGGCCAACCGCGGCAGCTGGGACGAACTCGCCGCTCATATCGACGCGGGAAACCGCCTCTTCGGCAAGGTGAAAGACTATATCGTCCGCAGGGAGCATCTGGAGAACCGCCGCGAGAAGAGCGACATCGCCTCCCTGTTTGAACAGCTGATTCCGCTGGAGGAGTCGGGCCGATTGGAGGAAGCCGTGGCGTTGCTGCGGCCCCTGCTCCGTGTGTATTCCAAAAACCGGGAACTTGTCGAGAAGTACAACACCCTGATGGCCACCAAACTGGAACAGGACCGTCAGGAATCGATGCAGCATTTCGTCAGCGATCAGATCAAGATCGTCAACACCCTGCTCAAGTCCGATCAGACGGAACAGGCCCAGATCTACCTCATGAAACTGCTGGACAAGTTCCCTGGCACGGCGGCATTCGAAGAGAAGATGATCGAAGTGGCCAATCAGATCGAGCTCCAGCGGTCGTTCCGCGAGATCCGCGAGGCGCTGGACGCGCGCGATCTCGGCAAGGCGGAGGAGCTGTACAAGCTGGTCACCGAAGCGTATCCGAACGAGAAGCAGGTGACGATCTTCAAGCATGAGCTGGACAACCTGCGCCTGAGCTTCCAGAACGAGGACATGCTTGAATGCAGCCAGTCCCGATTGGCCAACGCCGTGAACCTGGCTTCGAAGGGCGCCTATGACAAGGCGCTGGAGATCATCCGCGAGCTCATGGCGCAGAATCCGGAGCACACGTTCCTGTACACCAATTACCTGAAGATCAAGTCCGACAAGGAAACGCGTGATCGCGAGGAACTGCTGGCCGGCCTCGAGGAGCTTGACCGTCTCGAGAAAAACGGCGACTTGTACCAAGCGGCAGAGCTCGCCCTGTGCCTGATGGACCGGTTCCCCAACGAGGACGCCCTGATCACCCTGTCGCAGGCACTCAAGAAGCGTCTGGTCAGCCTGCAGCAGGAGAAAATCGAAAAAGCCATTGCCACGGGCTCCTTCCAAGAGGCCGCCGCGCTCCTGGACAGCACCCTCAGCCTCATACTCTTGAAAGACGAGCCCGTGTTCCAGGAACTGCGAGACAACCTGGACATGGAAAACAAAAAAGAGGAGCACATCAAGGCGGAGATGGAGAAGGCGCGCATCGCCCTGAAGGAGCAGCGGATCGACGAAGCGTTGGACATCGTCAACTCGCTCATCCCGCTCAGCCCCGCCAGTGAAGAACTCAAGGAATTTCTCCGGGACATCGTCTACCGAAAAACTCGATCACTTTAAATCCAATCTGCTTAAGAAACAAAATTAGGGTTGCATATCGTTGCGTTTGATCGCAACATATTCATCATAATGCAACTATTTGCAACACAACAATTCGCGCGGGATTTATTTTAATTAATTATTTATCAATGTGTTACATACTATACTCGCATTTGGCATCAGAAGTGCGATTGGTTAAGGTTCACGAGCGCCGTGAGGAGGATGCCGACGACTCCATGAACGCGATGCTGGCCAATAAATACCTTGCGGAAGGACAACCGGAGCGAGCAGTTCCCCTGTTCGAAGCCCTGGTCGCCGACGGAGCCCAGCAGGAGCCGGCCCTCTATGCCCTGCTCGTCTGCTACGCGGTTCAGCTGCGCTGCCGAGACGTTTCCGAAATCATCCGCCGGATCATGACCATGAGTCCGGCGCTGGACATCGGCCGAATCCGTCAGTACGGCCTTCGTTTTTCTTCAGAATTCATCGACGGGCTTCGGGCCCGGCTGGGCGCTCTCTGCCGTCAGGCCGACTCCAGTGCCACCGCCTGCAACCGGATGGTGCTGGCGGAGCTGCTGGAGGACGAGACGGAAGCGGCTCGCTGCCGTTGGCTGATCGGCCAGTTGGAACCCGAATGGCACATTCGCTGAGAAGCACATGATCCAGCGCGCACGATATTTTATATTCAAGGAGCTTAAGATGGCGATGACACCCCGTATACTGGCGTCGTCCTGGGTGGCATGGGCGGCGCTTGGGGCCTGGCTGGCCGCCGCGGACGCGTCCGCACCCCGCCTGCTCACTCTACGCGAGGCCGCGGAACTGACTCTGGCCCACAATCCTTCGGTTCAGGCGGTCCGGGAACAGCAGGAGGCCGCGCGCCAGGTGAGCCGGCAGGCAAAATCGCAGCAGTTGCCGCGTCTCGACTTCAAGGAGAGCTTCACCAACGGCAACAACCCGATCTACGTCTTCGGAGCGAAGCTGACCCAGGAGAAGTTCTCCGCCTCCGATTTCGACATCGAGCTGCTGAACAATCCGGATCCCATCAACAACATCAAGACCGAGCTCACCCTGTACCAGTCGATCTGGCAGGGCGGCCAGACGCAGGCGCGGCGCGCAATGGCCCGGCTGGGCGAGGAAATCGCCGCTGAACGGCTGAACCAGACCCAGCAGCAACTCCTGCTGGAAGTGGTCACTCACTACTATGCCATTCAGCTCGCGCGGCAGAACCTGGAGACCGTCCAAGCCGCCCGCCGGTCCGCCGAAGCCAGCCTCACCCGCATCCAGAACATGTTCGACTCGGGGCTCGTGGTGAAGTCGGACCTGCTCCGGATGCAGGTTCACATCGCCGAGGTGAGACGGCAACTGCTGGAGGCGGAGAACAACCTCAGGCTGAGCGTCTCCGCGCTGGACATCGACACCGGCCGGCAGCTCGGCGAAGGCTTTGAACCGGCCACACCGCTGGCGATGCGCGGCGACGCGCTGCCCGACGAGGCGTCGCTGCTGGCCGCCGCACTGGCTAACCGACCGGAGATAGCGGAAATGGAGCGCGCCATTGCCGTCGGCCGTGAGCAGGTTAACGAGGCCCGCGGCTACAACCGGCCCCAGGTCGGCGCCTTCGCCACGTTCGAATACGACCAGGGCACGCGGTCCGGTTCCTCCGGCGCCAACTACCTGCTCGGTGTGCAGCTGTCATATAACATCTTCGACGGTATGTACAAGGGAGCCAAAGTGGCCGAAGCCGAGGCCAACACCCGCGCCCGCGAGTCGCAGCTCCGTCGCCTGACCCAACTCATCAGCCTGCAGGTCAAGGATGCCTATCTCCGCAGGAGCACCGCCCGCCAGCAGCACCAGGTTGCCGCGGAGGCGGTGGCCCAGGCGGACGAAAGCCTGCGGATCATGAAGGACCGCTACGAGGCGGGCATGGCCCCCCTCACCGACCTGCTGAACGCCGAGACGGCGCTGACGGCCGCCCGCACCAGCCTGAGCCAGGCAATCTACCAGTACCACCTGGCGCACGCCAACCTCGAGCTGGCGGCCGGTCGGCTGAATCTGGACAGCCCCCTCTTCCAATGATCGCCGAGAGGAACAGCGCCATGATGCAGCAACTGAACAACACCGGAGTCCGTCGGTTCCATTCCGCCGCATTCAATTCAGGGAGGTTCAATCCTATGTTCCGCAATATTCTGCCTGTCGCCCTTCTGGTCGTCCTGCTGGCGGGTTGCGGCGGTGCACCCGAGAAGGCCGCAGCCCCGACCCCGGGAACGCCCGTCGCCGTCGGGGCTCTGGTCGTCCAGCCGACCGAATGGCCGGCGACCCTGGAGGCTGTGGGCACCGTGCGCGCCCGAACCAGCGCCCTGATTGCGAGCAAGGTGATGGGGTACGTGCGGGAGGTGCGCGTCCAGGCCGGCGATGCCGTGGGCGCGGGCGATCTGCTCGTGTTGCTCGACGCCCGGGACCAGGAAACGGCCCTGCGGACCGCCCAGGCCGGCCTGGCCGAAGCGCGGGACGCCACGACCGAGGTTGAGAACGCCATCCGCGCCGCCGAGGCCAATCTCGAGCTGGCTCGGGCCACCCATCGGCGGATGAGCAACCTGTTCGACAAGAGCTCCATTTCCCGTCAGGAATTCGACGAGGTCGTCACCCGCCTCAAGATGGCCGAGGCCAACCACGAGATGGCCCTGTCGAAGCAGAATCAGCTTCAGGCCAGGATCCGGCAGGCGGAAGAGGGGGTCCGATCAGCCGAGATCATGACCGGATACGCCGAGATCCGCGCGCCTTTCGCCGGCGTGGTCATCGACAAAACCGCGCAGCCGGGCAATCTGGCCGCGCCGGGAGTGCCGCTGTTGACCCTGGAGCGGCGCGGCGACTACCGCCTGGAAGCGTCGGTGGACGAATCCCAGTTGGCTTCGATTCGGCCAGGCGCGCCGGTCACGGTCACGCTGGACGCCTTGAACCGCCGGATCGACGCCCGGGTGTCCGACGTTGTTCCGGCCGTGGATCCCGCGGCCCGCGCCTTCCTGGTCAAAATCGACCTGCCGGCTGCGCCGGACCTGCGCTCCGGACTGTTCGGCCGGGCCACCTTCGCCGTGGGCAGTCGCCGCGTGCTGACGGTGCCCGCCGACGCTATCCGCACCCGCGGCCAGCTGCAGTGGGTGTTTGTGACCGACCAGGGCACGGCCCGTCTGCGCATGGTCACCACCGGCACCGAGCGCGACGGCCGCCGCGAGGTTCTCTCCGGTCTCGCCGCCGGTGAGTCGATCATCTATCCCGTCACCGCTGACCTGTCCGACGGGGCCAAGGTGGAGGTCCGGTCGTGAAAGAGCTGCAACCGCTCGGCATCGCGGGCCGCTTCGCCCGCTCGTGGATCAACTCGAAGCTGACGCCGCTGTTCATCGCCGCCTCGCTGGCGCTCGGCGCGTTCGCCGTGTGGCGCCTCCCCCGCGAGGAGGAGCCGCAGATCAAGGTGCCCATGCTCGACGTCTTCGTCGCCATGCCCGGCGCCAGTGCCAAGGAAGTCGAAGAGCGGGTCACCAAGCCCATGGAAAAGCTCATCTGGGAGATCCCGGGTGTCGAGTACATCTATTCCACCTCCAGCCCGGGGATGGCCATGGCCATCGTTCGCTTTTACGTCGGCGAGGACGAGGAAGACAGCATCGTCAAGCTGAACCAGAAGATGTTCGCCAATTTCGACCTCATCCCGCCGGGCGCCTCTCAGCCGCTGATCAAGCCGCGCTCCATCGACGACGTGCCCATCCTGGCGCTGACGCTTTGGAGCGAACGGTACGGCGACTTCGACCTGCGTCGCATCGCCGCCCAGGTGCATGACACCGTGAAACAGGCGCCCGACGTCTCGGCGGCCACCATCATCGGCGGCCAGCGTCGCGAGGTCCGGGTGGTGCTCGACGAGAAACGACTCGCCGCCTACAGCCTGTCGCCCATGCAGGTGTACGGCGCGCTCGGTGCGTTCAACCGGCGCCTCTCCGGCGGCCGGTTCGCCGCCGACAACCGTGAGTTCACCCTGGAGGTGGGCCAATTCCTGGCCAGCGCCGCCGACGTCGGGAACGTGGTCGTCGGCATCGCCCAGGGCAAGCCGATCTACGTCCGCGACGTCGCCGAGGTGGCCGACGGCGGCGAGGAGCCGGTCCAGTACGTCATGCACGCCCACGACGGCACGTTCCGCCCGGCGGTGACGCTGTCCATCTCGAAACGCAAGGGGACCAACGCCATCACCGTGGCCGAGGAGGTCCTGCAACGTGTCGAGAGCCTCAAGGGCCGAGTCATCCCGGCCGACGTGAATGTGACCATCAGCCGCCACTACGGCGAGACGGCCTCGGAGAAATCGAACGAGCTGCTCTTCCACATGGCCATCGCTGTGGTTTCGGTGAGCATCCTGGTCGGCATCACCTTGGGCATCCGGGAGCTCTGGATCGTCTTCATCGCCATCCCGGTGACCCTGGCCCTCACCCTGACGGTGTTCTACCTGTACGGGTACACCCTCAACCGGATCACCCTATTTGCGCTCATCTTCTCCATCGGCATCCTGGTGGACGATGCCATCGTGGTGGTGGAAAACATCGTGCGCCATGCCCGCATGGCCGCCAACAAGGGGCGCCCCCTCGTCGATATCGCCATCGAGGCGGTGGACGAGGTGGGCAACCCCACCATCCTGGCCACCATGACCGTTATTGCCGCCATCCTGCCCATGGCCTTCGTGGGCGGGCTCATGGGCCCCTACATGCGGCCCATCCCGGTGGGCGCCTCGGCGGCCATGATCTTCTCGCTCATCGTCGCCTTCCTGGTCACCCCGTGGGCCGCGGTCCGGCTCCTCAAACTGCGCGGAAGCCACGGGCACGACGAGCAGGAGGATCTGCTCACCCGGTTCTACCGGCGGGTGATGGACTACCTGCTCCACCGTCCGGCGTACCGGTACGGCTTCCTGCTGATGGTGATCGTGCTCCTTCTCGGCTCGGTGGGACTGATCTTCATCGAGTTCGTCGAAGTCAAGATGCTCCCATTCGATAACAAGAGCGAATTCCAGGTCATCGTGGACATGCCCGAGGGGACCACCCTGGAGACCACCGCGATGGTCACCCGCCGCCTGGCCGAGAAGGTGCTGGAACACCCCGAGGTGGTGGACCTGCAGACGTACGCCGGCACGGCGTCGCCGTTCAACTTCAACGGCTTGGTGCGGCACTACTTTTTGCGCCAGGGCGCCAACGTGGCCGACATTCAGGTCAACCTTTTGCCCAAGGGCGACCGTGATCTCCAAAGCCATGACATCGCCAAGAAGGTCCGCGCCGACCTCGTGCCCGTTGCCCAGGCGTTCGGCGCACGGATCAAGGTGGCTGAGGTGCCGCCGGGCCCGCCGGTGCTTCAGACGCTGGTCGCCGAGATCTACGGCCCCGACCAGGCCGGCCAGCACCGGCTGGCCCGCCAGGTGCGGGACATCTTCGAAAGCGTCGAGGGTGTGGTGGATGTGGACATGTACCTCGAGGACGACCAGCCGAAGACCAACCTGCTGGTCGACAAAGAAAAGGCCGCGCTGCACGGAATCTCCGAGGATGACATCGCCCGGACGCTGCGGATCGCCACCGCCGGCGAGTCGGCCGGTCTGCTCCACAGCGAACTGGAGAAAGAGGATGTGCACATCCGGATGCGCCTGGACCGCGCGGCGCGCTCCGACCTGAACCGCCTCCTGAGCCTTAAACTCCCCTCGCCCGACGGCCGGCTCGTGCCCCTGTCGGAACTTGTCCGGGCAGAGCGGACCATTGATGACAAGAGCATCTACCACAAGAATCTGATGCCCGTGACCTACGTGACCGCCGACGTGGCCGGGGCCCACGAGAGCCCGGTCTACGCGATCCTCGCCCTCGGGCCCAAGATCGACGGAATCCGACTGCCCGAGAGGTACCGGATCGAACAGCTCACTGCGCGGTTGCCCGAAAGCGACGATCGGTATGTCCTCAAGTGGGACGGTGAGTGGCACATCACGTATGAGGTGTTCCGCGACCTGGGCATCGCCTTCGCCGCGGTGCTCCTGCTCATCTACATCCTGGTGGTGGGCTGGTTCCAGTCGTTCGACACGCCGCTCATCATCATGGCGGCGATCCCCTTCTCGCTGGTGGGTATCCTGCCGGCCCACGGCCTCATGGGCGCCTTTTTCACCGCCACGTCCATGATCGGCTTCATCGCCGGCGCGGGGATCGTCGTCCGCAACTCCATCATCCTCGTCGATTTCGTCGAGCTGCGTTTGCGCGAGGGGATGCCCCTGGACCAGGCCGTGATCGACGCTGGCGCCGTCCGATTCCGCCCCATGATGCTCACGGCGGCGGCGGTGATCGTCGGCTCGGCGGTGATCCTGTTCGATCCGATCTTCCAGGGGCTGGCCATCGCTCTGATGGCCGGCGAGGTGGCCTCGCTGGCCCTGTCGCGCATGACCGTCCCCATCGTCTATTTCGTGGTGCACCGCCGGTGGCACAAACACCCGGCTGCACCACCAGCCTGATCAGGAGGAGACCATGAGCGCCGATTCCGCCCGACCGATCCTGTGCCCCACGGACTTCAGCGCCGAAGCCGGCCACGCCCTCCGCTGGGGCGGTGAGCTGGCACTCCGGCTGTCCCGTCCGCTGGTCGCCCTATATGCCGACCGGTTCCTGCCGCCGCCGCACTTCACGGCGCGACAGATCGACATCCTCGTCGAGGAACTCGACCAGTCCCGCACCGTCGCCCGGCAGGCGCTGGTCGACCAGGCGGGCCGGATGATCGCCCCGGCCGTCGCCACCGAGCCGGTGGTGGTCCAGGATCTGGCGGTTCCAGCGATCATCCGGCTGGCCGCCGAACGGAACGCCGAGATGATCGTGATGGGCTCACACGGTCACAGCGCCCTCGACCGGATCATGCTGGGTTCGGTGACCGAACGGGTTCTGCGATTGGCGGACCGGCCGGTACTCGCGGTCAAGCTATCCGCAGAAAAGGACCCCGCCGCCTTCCCGGAGATTCGCACCATCCTCTGCCCCGTGGACCTCGGCGAGGACGCCCGGCCGGCGCTGCTGCTGGCTGCCCGGCTGGCCACGGCCTTTGCGGCCGAGCTCCAGGTGCTCCACGTGGCGGAAGCGGCGCCGGACCCGGACGTGGAACGCGCCGCGCGGGAGGCCCTGTGCGCCTGGGTGCCGGACACCGCCCGCACCAGCTGCCGTCTCCACGAGGTGGTTCGGCCTGGCAAACCGGCCGAAGAGATCCTCCTGGCGGCGCAGGAGTCGCACGCGGAGCTCATCGTGTTGCCGACCCGCCACAAGCTGTTTCAGGACGTCACCGTGCTCGGGGCCACCGTCGCCCGGATCACCCGGCACGCGTCGTGCGCCGTGCTGGCCGTTCCAGTCGTCTGAGACGAACCGGCGGGTTGCATCATCCAATACTATTGACCGATTCAAGCGGATCGAGTCCAAAGGAGACACATTATGACCGTTGATCGCCTGCTTCGACTGATCGCCGGATTCTTCATTCTGCTCACCGTGGCCCTGGGCGTCTGGGTCCATTCGAACTGGTTCTACTTCACCGCGTTCGTCGGGCTGAACCTCTTCCAGTCAGCCTTCACGAACTGGTGCCCCATGATGACCATCCTGCGCAAGCTGGGCGTGCCTGATACCACCCCATGCAGACAGTGACGAGAGGCGGGGCAATTCCATGTCCGAGATGTTGACGATTTTAATGTTCGTCGGGATCTGGATCCTGCTCCAGGCGGTCATCCTACCCCGCCTGGGCGTCAAGACCTGAATGTCCGACGCCTGCGATCTCGGGTCCCGGGATCGGAAACAGCCGCCGCCATCGGATGCGGAGTGAGGTGACCATGCCGCTGTACGAATACTTCTGCCGGGAGTGCCGAAAAACGTTTGAAGCGTTGCGGCGCCTGTCCGACGACGACGCCGACGTGCGCTGCCCCCATTGCGGCTCGGAGAAGGTGGATCGTGAGTTCTCGACCTTCGCCAGCGCCGGGTCACCGGGTCACGCCGGATGCGCATCCGGTCCCATCGGCTGAGCCTGATCCCGGGGGCGGAGTTGCCGCCCCATCCACCGACGGCCACCGTCCGGTCCGGCGCGGCGTGTTCACTGCGCGCCGGATCAATTTTCTTGCGGGTCCCGCGGCCGGCCGGAGCCGCCGACCGCTTCGCACTTGCGCGCGCTTCCACCCTGGGATAGACTGGAACGATCTCGGGTGCAGGAGACCCCGGCGTGGCGGAACGAACGTCGTACCGCTGGATCTGGATCGACCCCATCATCATCACCTTCACCGGGCTGATGTCGTGCCTGTCGGTGATCATGTCGCTGTTCGACGGCAGCGGGGTGAAGCAGCATTGGTGCGCCCGGACGTGGGCCCGCTTCATCCTCTGGATCAGCCGTGCTCGCGTCACCACTGTCGGCGTGGAGCACATTCCCCTCAACCGGCCGTGCGTTTTCGCCTCCAACCACCAGAGCTTCTTCGACATCTGGACGCTGCTGGCGCACCTCCCGGTCCAGTTTCGGTTCGCCGCCAAGGAGTCGCTCTTCCGCGTCCCGTTCCTCGGCTGGCACCTGCGCCGGAGCGGCAACATCCCCGTGCATCGCGGCGAGCCGCGCAAGGCGCTCCGCAGCATCCGCGACGGCGCACGCAGGATCGCCGGCGGCGTCAGCGTGCTCGTGTTCCCCGAAGGGCAGCGCAATCCCGAGGGTGTGATTCTGCCCTTCAAGAAGGGGGTACTGCTCATCGCCATCTACGCCCAGGCGCCCGTGGTGCCCATCGCCATTGCCGGCAGCCGGTTCCTGCTCCCCAAGGCCTCGATGCGCATCCAGCCGGGCGACATCCACATGACCGTGCTGCCGCCCATCGAGACGACAGGTCTCACCACCCGCGATGCGGAAGAGCTGGCCGAGCGCGTCCGCGCCGCGATGCTCTCGGTGTACACCCAGCCCGGGCCGGCGCCACATGATGCCTGAACCCCTCCGACCCTACGAACCGTCGGGTGTCGACCCGGTCCTGTTCGGGGCCGCGGGTCGCATCGTGGCGACGCTGCACGCGGCCGGCTTCACGGCCTATTTCGCCGGTGGATGTATCCGCGACCTGTTGCTCGGCCGCCCCGTCCAGGATGTCGACATCGCCACCGACGCCGTGCCGGCGGAGATCCAGCGCCTCTTCCCCGACCACCGCGCCGTGGGTGCGCAGTTCGGCGTCATCCTGGTGAAGCTGGATGGCATTCCGTTCGAGGTCGCCACGTTCCGCGCCGACCTGGCCTACCGCGACGGGCGGCATCCCGAAGGGATCCGCTTCAGCACACCGGCCGAGGACGCGCGCCGCCGCGACTTCACTGTCAACGGCCTGTTCTACGATCCCCGCCGGCGGGTCATCATCGACTACGTCGGCGGCGAAGCCGACCTGGCAGCCCGGTGCATCCGGACGATCGGCGCGCCGGATGACCGCTTCAGCGAAGACCACCTCCGGCTCATGCGGGCCGTCCGGTTTGCCGCCGGTCTGGGATTCACCATCGATACGGCCACGTGGGAGTCTCTGCGACGATTGGCGCCCGCCATCCACCGGGTGGCGCCCGAACGCATCCGGGAGGAACTCCTCAAAGGCCTCACCCGCCGGGGAGCCGACACTGCGCTCGACCTGCTGGAACGCTCCGGACTGCTCGCCGCCATCCTGCCGGAGGCGAGCGCCATGGTGGGCATCCCCCAGCCGGAAACCTACCACCCCGAAGGCGACGTGTTCACCCACGTGCGGGCGATGTTCGCCGCCGCCGACTACCCACTGCCGGGCGCCCTGGCCATGGGGATCCTGCTCCACGACATCGCCAAGCCGCCCACGTTCCGCATCCGGGACCGAATCCGATTCCACGGCCACGTCGAATTGGGCGTCGCCCTGAGCCGGCGGATCATGGAGCGGCTACGTTTCGCGCGTGAGGAGACCGAACGGGTCAGCGCGCTGGTGGCGTCGCACCTGCAGTTCATGCACGTCCAGGAGATGCGGCCCAGCCGGCTGAAGCGCTTCCTGCGGATGGACGATTTCGACCTTCACCTGGAACTGCACCGCCTGGACTGCCTGGGCTCCCACCGCCTGCTGGACCATCACACCTTCTGCCGCGAGCAGCTCGCCGCCCTGGGCACGGCGGCCATCAGTCCGCCGCCGCTCCTCACCGGCCGCGACCTCATCGAGCTGGGCTTCCAGCCGGGACCCCAGTTCAAGACCATCCTGCACGAGGTCGAGACCCTTCAACTCGAAGACCGGCTCACGACTCGCGAGGCGGCGCTGGAGCACGTCCGCCGGCGGTATCGGTCGGCCGGCCACTGATCGTCCGCAGGGACCCTGTTGCGCCGCCGATGATTTATGCTATAGTGATGGCGCCGGAGCAATAACCAGCCGCAAGGACAACCGCCAAGGATTGTGCCATGGATATTCAGATCCTCGGAACCTATCCGGGCGAACTCTCGCAGCGCTTCATCCTGACCACCTACGTCATCAACGGCGAGCTGGCCATCGACGCCGGCGCCATCGGGCTGGGCCTGACCGTGGCGGAGCAGAAGCGGATCCAGAACATCCTCGTCACCCACACCCACATCGACCACCTGGCCACCCTGCCGATCTTCATCGACAACCGCTGGTCCGACTCCGCCCCACCGCCCGTGATCCACGCCACGGCGCACAACCTGGCCATGGTCAAGAAGCACCTGTTCAACAATGTCCTGTGGCCCGAGCTGCAGAGCATCTCCGACCACTTCTTCACGCTGCGCGACGCGGAGCCCTACCAGCCGGTGGACCTGGAGCGGTTCACCTTCTACATGTTCCCCGTGAACCACCCGGTCCCGACCTATGGCATCGTGCTGGAGGAGAAGACCACCCGGAGCCAGGTGCTGTTCACGTCAGACACCACCATCTGCGACGTGATCTGGATCGAGGCCAACCGCAGCCCGCGCCTCAAGGCCATCTTCAGCGAAATCTCGTTCCCCGACGCCTACCTGGACCTGGCCCAGTCGTCGGGACATCTCACGCCGAAGCTCCTCGAGCGGGAGCTTCGGAAGCTGAAGAAGCACGTGCCGATCTACCTCACCCACTACAAGAACCAGTACGTGGAACAGATCGAGCGGGAGATCGACGGATTGCGCGGTCCGTGCATGCACATTGCCCGCGCGGGGGAGAGGATCCACATTGAGTGAAAATGTTTACCTGGAACTCCGGGACAAGTCGCAGTCCCGCCGATTTCCCCTGACCAGCGTGTCCAACACCATCGGCCGGGCGCCCGCCTGCGATGTCGTGCTGGCCTTTCCCCAGGTGTCCCGGTACCACGCCCGGATTTACCGACAGGGGGAGCAGTTCCTGATCGAGGACAACAAGAGCGTCAACGGCACGTTCGTCAACGACCAGCAGATCACCAGCCACCTGTTGCGCCACGGCGACCGGATCAAGCTGGGCACGGTGGTGGTGACGTTCTGCAACCCGCTGGTCTCACGCGTCAACCTGTCGGACGAGTATGAGACCGACGCGAACATGACCATCGCCTTCCCCATCTCCCGCTTCTCGCTCTCCGAAGGCAAGACCACCCCCCAGCTCCAGCGCGACCCCCAGCAGATGATCCAGGTGATCTTCAACTCCACCAAGGCGCTGATCGGCTCCAACAGCCTGGACAGCGTGCTCTCCGGCGTCATGGACCTGGTGTTCGAGTACCTGAAGGCGGACCGCGGCTTCCTCATGCTCCAGGACGAGACGAACGAGCTCGTGCCCTATGTGATCAAGCTGCGCCATCCCTCCGCGTCGCGCTCGGAGAAGGACATCAGCTTCTCCCGGACC
>JAAYUB010000103.1 GCA_012517875.1 Acidobacteriota bacterium
GTCGCGGCCGCCGGGCGAGGCCAGCGGATGGATACCATGGTCGCTGCGTCCCCACTGCCCGAGATCCGGTCGGTCACCGTCAAGTCGGTGCTCAGCCGGTCGGGCATCTCCGGGATCGACTACTCGCTGAACCCGTACCTCGGTTGCCTGTTCGGCTGCCGCTATTGCTACGCCGATTTCGTGGCCCGCTACCGCGGCCGCACCGAGCCGTGGGGCACCTTTGTGGACATCAAAAGCAACGCGCCCGAGGTGCTGCGGCGGGAGCTCGGGCGTCGCGTGCCCGGCCGGGTGTCGCTGAGCCTGGTGACCGATCCGTACCAGGGCGTGGAGCGCGAGGCGCGGATCACCCGCCGCTGCCTCGAGGCGCTCGCCGAGGCGCCGGCGTTCGCCGTGAGCGTCCTGACCCGCTCGCCCCTGGTGACCCGCGACGTGGACCTGTTCGGGCGGATGCCGGACGTCGAGGTGGGGATGTCGGTGCCCACCGGCGACGACGCCGTCCGTCGCGTCACCGAGCCCCGGGCGCCGGCCATCGAGGCGCGCCTGGCCGCGCTGCGCCGGCTGAAAGCGGCCGGCGTCCGCACCTACGCCTTCGTGGGGCCCATGCTGCCCATGGACCCGCGTGACCTGGCCCGGCGGCTGCATGGGGCGGTGGACCGGGTGCTGCTGGACCGCCTGAACTACTCGTGGAAAATCCGGGATCTGCTGCGGCGGCCGGGGTGGTCGCGCGTGCTGGCACCCGACTGGCTGGCCGAGGTGCGCGGCGCGTTTGCCGAGGAGCTGACGCCGGCCGGCGTCGCGTGCCACTACGTGGGCCGAGAGGCGCCGCCCGCGGGCGCCGGAGGCGGACGGCCGTGACGCGCGCCCTGCGCTCCCTCTGGATCTGGTTTGTCACCACCGCCTGCCTGGTGATCGGCTGGCCGACCATGTTGATCGTCCGGCTGACGGAACGGGATCCCGCCCGCTACCGCACCGGCTGGACCTTCCGCCGCATCGGCCACGTCATCGGCCGCAGCAACCCGACCTGGCGGCTGCACCTCGGCGGGACGGAGCATATCGGCGATCCCCGCCGGCCGTACGTGGTGGTGAGCAACCACCAGTCGCTGGCGGACATCCCGCTGATCAGCCACGTCCCCATGGAGATGAAGTGGATGGCCAAGGCGTCGCTGTTCCAGGTGCCGCTTCTCGGCTGGATGATGCGTCTGGCCGGCGACATCCCCGTGGACCGTGCCGACCGCCGCTCCGGTGCCCGGGCGCTGCTTGCCGCCCGGCGCACCCTGGCCAACCGCTGCTCAGTGATCTTTTTCCCGGAAGGCACCCGTTCCCGCGACGGCCGGATCGGAGCGTTCAACGAGGGTGCCTTCCTGCTCGCCATCAAGGCCGGCGTGCCCGTCCTGCCCATCGCCGTCGACGGCTCCAGCGACTGCCTGCCCAAACATAGCTGGATGTTCGGCGACGTGCAGGACATCCGCCTCCAGTTGCTGCCGCCGGTGCCGACCGCCGGCCTCGCGCCCCGCGACGCCGGGATGCTGCGCGACCGGGTGCGCGCCGCCATCGTGGCCCAGGTGGCCGCCTGGCGCGGTGTTCCGCCGGCGGACGTGGACGGGTGGCGCGACGGCATCCCGCATAAATCCGCTGGCCAGCGCAATGAGACGTCGGCATAACTTCCAGATCGCCAAGTGATTGAATCGGTCATCTCCTTCCCACGGCGGATATTTCCGACAGATCCGGGAAAGGGCGGCGGCGCTTCCGTTTGATCAGGTGAGAGCGCCGGGAAGGAGGTGGCCGTGCTTTGCCAGGTGATCAGCGCCGCGCTGTATGGCCTCGACGCCCATCCGGTCACGGTGGAGGTGGACATCTGTCCGGGGCCGAAGTCGCGGATGATGACGGTGGGGCTGCCCGACGCGGCCGTGAAGGAGAGCCGCGAGCGGGTGCTGGCGGCCGTTAAAAATTCGGGCTTTCTCGAGCCCGAGGACAACATCACCGTCAACCTGGCGCCCGCCGACCTGCGCAAGGAGGGCTCGGCGTTCGACCTGCCCATCGCCGTGGGGATCATGGGCTCCATGGATGACATCAAGGACCGCGGGCGGCTGACCCGCTGCATGCTGAGCGGGGAGCTGTCGCTGGACGGCACCATCCGGCCCATCCGGGGGGCGCTCTCCATCGCCGTGGCCGCCCGCGACGCCGGTGTGCCCGACCTGATCCTGCCGGTGCAGAATGTGCGGGAGGCCGCGGTGGTGGAAGGTGTGCGGGTGTTCGGCATGAGCCACCTGAAGGACGTGGCGGCGTTCATCGCGGACGACTCCGGGTTCACGCCCGCCGCGGTGGACTGGCAGCGGATCCTGGCCGAGACCAGCACCTACCGGGTGGACTTCGCCGACGTACGCGGCCAGCCCCAGGCCAAGCGCGCCCTCGAGGTGGCCTCGGCCGGCGGCCACAACACCCTCATGATCGGGCCGCCCGGCTCCGGCAAGACGATGCTCGCCCGGCGGATCCCCACCATCCTGCCCAGCATGACCTTCGCCGAGGCCATCGAGACGACGAAGGTGCACTCGGTGGCGGGCACGCTGTCGCGGGACGACGGGCTGGTGGGGCGCCGGCCGTTCCGGGCCCCCCACCACACCATCTCCCACGCGGGCCTCATCGGCGGCGGGATGATCCCGCGGCCGGGCGAGGCCAGCCTGGCCCACAACGGCGTCCTCTTCCTGGACGAACTGCCGGAGTTCCAGCGCCGCGTGCTGGAGGTACTGCGCCAGCCCATGGAGGACGGGATGGTGACCATCGCCCGGGCCACCATGAGTCTGACCTTCCCGGCCCGGTTCATGCTCGTGGCGGCGATGAACCCGTGCCCCTGCGGCTTCTACGGCACCGAGAAATGCCAGTGCCACCTCTCCCAGGTGCACACGTACATGCAGCGCATCTCGGGTCCGCTGATGGACCGCTTCGACATCCAGGTGCACGTGCCCGCCGTCTCCTTCCGCGACCTGCGCGGCCGCGGAGCGGGCGAGCCGTCGGGGACGGTCCGCCAGCGAGTCTGCGCTGCGCGGGAGCGCCAGATGGCGCGCTTCGCCGGAGAGGGGATCTATTGCAACGCCGGCATGAGCTCGGCGCAGATCCGCCGGCACTGCCCGCTGGACGAGGCGGGCGAGCGGCTGCTGGAGCAGGCGATCCAGTCCATGGGCTTCTCGGCGCGCGCCCACGACCGGATCCTGAAGGTGGCCCGGACCATCGCCGACCTGGCCGGGGCGGAGGCGATCACCGCGGAGTGCGTCTCTGAGGCCATTCAGTATCGGAACCTGGACCGCGTGTTCCACTCGGAGATCCTGCTCACCCGGTCCAACGCCGGGCACGGGATTTTCTGAGCGGCGGCCGCGGCAGGGGAGGCGCGCATGGCGGGAGCGGCGAAACCGGGCAGGGCGGCCGAACCGGCCGTCACCGGCGGCAGAGACGGACACCGCGTCCGCCTCCGGGAGCGGTTTCTCGCCGGCGGCCCCGCCGCGCTCGCCGACTACGAACTCCTGGAGCTTCTGCTGCAATTCGCCGTGCCGCGCAAAGACACCAAGCCGACGGCCCGGGAACTGCTGCGCCGGTGCGGCACGCTGGCCGGCGTCTTCCTGCAGCCCCGCAGCGGAACGGCCGACATCGCCGGTCTGGGCCCGTCGTCGCACCTGCTGCTGGCGCTGGTGCGCGCGGTGATGACCCGGGCGCTGGCCGTGGAGCTGCAGTCCGGCTGCCGCATCAGCGCCCCCGAGGACGTCGCGGATTTTGTCCGGCTGGAGCTGGGGCCGCAGCCCCGGGAGTGCGTGCTGGCGATTTTCCTGAACGCCGGCAACGAGCTGGTGCACCTCGACCGGCTCGCTGAAGGCACGGTCAACCAGGCGCCGGTCTATCCGCGCGAAGTGGCCCGGCTGGCGCTGCTCCATGGCGCCACCGGCGTGATCCTGGCCCACAACCATCCCGGCGGCCAGTGCGTGCCGTCCCGCGACGACCTGGATCTGACCCGCACGCTGGGCGACGCGCTGGCCAAACTCGACGTCCACCTGCTGGACCATCTCATCGTCACACCGGCCGGAGTGTACAGCATCACGGCCGGCCGGGAGGTCCGCGGGAGCGCCAGCCGCAGAGACGCCGAGCATGTTCCGACGATTTCTGCAACCGCAGGCCCGGAAATGTCACGATAAAAAGTCAAACCAGTAAAGCATTTGACGCTTCGCCGGAGACCGGGTTACAATATGCCTGCTCGATCGGCTACGGCAGGGGGTTCGGCTTGTCGCGGTGGCATCTTGTACTGATCCTCATCCTGGTTCTGGGCGCAGGCCTCATCACGATCTACGCCAATCTCCGCCTGCATCAATATCCGTTCCTTCCGTTCACCACCCAATGGCAGGGCGACACGCTGGTGGTCACCGAGGCCCCCGCGGGTTCGCCGTTCCAGGCGGGTGACCGGTTCGTCAGCGTGGACGGCCTCGCCGTGGCCGGCATCGGACATCTGTTCTCGCTCAATGATATCGTCCGCGCCGGGTCTTGGCACAACATCCGGGTGGAGCGCGACGGCCGACAGGTCCAGATCGACCTGATACCCGATCCGGTGTTTCCCGATTTCCTGCCATGGGTGGCGCTGGTGGTCAGCCTGGCGGTGCTCGTCATCGCCCTGGGCACCTTCCTGATCAAGCCGGGTGCACCCGCCATCCTGAACTTCGTGGTCGCCCAGGCCGGCCTGGCGGTGCTCATCGGCACCCTGCAGCCGACGGATTACGCCTCCAGCCTGATCTACTGGTTCTTCTTCTTCATCACCCCGGTGCTGTTCTTCCGCCTGCTGGCCATCCTGCCTGAGGAGGAGGCGCTCCGCCAGCAGTTGCAGCCGCGGGTGCAGCAGATGGTGGGGCTGGGCTTGGTGCTGGCGATTGTCGCCATGCTGGTGATCAACATCCGCTACGTGCATCCCGAGACCTACCGTGCTTACCTCGGCGTCATCCGGTTGGCCTGGTGGATCATGATCGGGCTGAACGGCGCGGCGATCATCGCCCTGCTGGTCTACGGGCTGACGGTGCCCATGCGCTGGGTCCGCTCACTGCGCGCCCGTCGCAAGCTGCAGTGGTTTCTGTGGGGGATGGTCGCGGGTATCGGTCCGTTCCTGATCGCCAGCTACATCCCGTTCCAGGTGCTGCGCCTCTTCGACCTGCCGGTGCAGCGGATCATGCTGACCGTGACCACGCCGTTCATGATCCTGGTGCCGCTGTCCACGGCCGTGGCCATCCTGCGGTACCAGCTTTTGGATATCGATTTTCTCATCTGGCGCAGCGTTCGCTTCATCGCCGCCCTCCTGGCGGTGATGCTGGGCGGGACCCTGGCGACCATGGTCATCCTGCGGTGGATCTGGCCCGCGGGGTGGTCGCCGCTGTACGTCTATCTCATCATCCCGGTGATGACCATCCTGACGTTCCCGTACACCGAGCGCCTGATGGCCCGCTTCATCACCCAGCGTTACAAGGAATTCGACTACGACCTGCTCGAGACGATGGAGAAGTACTCCGCCCAGCTTTGCGACACGGTCTCCCGCGAGCAGATCATGAACCTGACCGCCCGCCTGACCCTGCGGTTGCTGACCCCTGAATGGCTGTTGTTCGTCTTCCGCGACCGCGACGGGCGCACCGTGCCCACCCACTGGGTCAACATCCCTGACAGTTTTCTCACCCTGCTGAACCAGAAGCGGTTCGACGACGTGTTCGGACCCGGCGACTCCGACGGCACCACAACGCTGGCCATCAACCCGGTGGTGGCGGACTTCCGGCTGGCGGTGCCCATCCACGCCGCCGGGTGCTCTCGGGGGCTACTGATGCTGGGCCGCAAGAAGGGCGGAGGCGACTACACCGTCAAGGACCAGCGATTCCTGAACATCGTGGCCGACCAGGTGGGCATCGCCCTGCGCAGCATCAACGAGATGGACAACCTGGCCAAGGAGATCCAGGCCAGCGGCCAGGAGAGCCTGAAGTCGTTCTGGGACCGCCTGCAGTCGCTGCGCGTCGAGAAGGACCAGCTGGAAAAGATGGCCATGACCGATCCGTTGACTGGCTGCGGCAACCGGCGGTTCTTCTACAACGCGCTGCAGCGGGAGTGCCACCGGGCGATCCGTTTTGGCGAAACCTTCGGGCTGGCCATGATGGACCTGGATCACTTCAAACAGGTCAACGACGCCTACGGCCACGCTGCCGGCGACCATGTCCTGCGGGAGGTGGCCGAGGTGACCCGCCGGGCGGTCCGGAACACGGACATCCTGTGCCGGTTCGGCGGCGAGGAATTCGTGCTGATTCTCGCCTACGTGGACAAGGAAAGCCTGTACATCGTCTCCGAGAAGATCCGGCAGGCGATCGAAGCGACCACCTTCGCCTACGGCAGCTTCAAGCTGCGGATCGCGGTCAGCATCGGCTCCACCATCGTCTCCGGGCAGCACGGCGTGGTGGATTCCGAACAGGTGGTCAACCGGGCCGACCGAGCCATGTATTTCGCCAAGTACCACGGCCGCAACCAGAGCGTCCTGTACGAGGACCTGCCCCAGGAGTGGAAGTTCATCGAGAGTTGACCACCCGCCGCCGCCGGACGCTTGCCTCCACCGGCGCCTTCGGTTACAATCACTATCAGTCAACACTTTCATCCATCGGTGTGAGTCTGCGCGCATCCGGGACTATCGACCGGCCCGCCGGCGGATCCCGTAGCCGGAAAGCGGGAGGCCGGCGCGCGACAAGGAGGGGCATCATGAGACGGATCACCGCCATCATCGGCTGGATCGCCGTCGGCTGGCTGGCCACCGGGGCGGACGGCGTTCGCGGGCAGGCGATCGTCATCGACCACACCTGCACGGACCTGTCGGCCATCCCGGAGAGCGTCATCAACACGGCCAAGAGCCAGCGCAAGGTCCACTACGCGCACACGTCGCACGGCTCCCAGATCAACACCGGCCTGGAGCTGCTCGAGACCCCTCTCTTTGACGTCGAGATGGGCTGGTGCGAACTGCCGGACACCAGCGGGGCGCTCTGCATCTTCGACGGCCAGGAGACGGGCGATTACATCACCCCGGACCTGTACTGGCAGACCGCCGACGGCCTGGATCTCACCCGCGACGTGCTGGACCACAACGCCGCGCTCAACGCCTCCATGTGGGCGTGGTGCACGCAGCTCGACTACTACAGCTCGGCGGAGGTCCAGGATTATCTCGACGCCATGAGCCAGCTCGAGAGCGAGTACCCGGGCGTCCGGTTCGTCTACTTCACCGGCAACGCCCAGGCCATCGGCGCCGAGGGGTACAACCGGCACCAGCGCAACCAGCAGATCCGCCAATATTGCCAGAACTTCGGCAAGGTGTTGTTCGACTTCGCCGACCTGGACAGCTGGTGGTTCAACCCGGCCACCGACGCCTGGGAGCAGGCGACCTACAGCTACGGCGGCCAGATCATCCCGGTGGAGCATCCCGAATTCCACGGCGACGAAGCAGGACACACCACCTACGACAGTTGCCGCCAGAAGGGGCGGGCGTACTGGTGGCTGATGGCCCGGCTCAGCGGCTGGTCCGGCGCGGGCGAATGCGCCGTCGCGCCGGGCGGCCTGCAGGCGGCGCCCGATCCGGTCCAGCACCGGATCGCCCTGTCCTGGCAGGACAACTCCTCGAACGAGGACAGCTTCATCGTGCAGCGCCAGGTCAATGGCGGCGGCTGGAACAACACCTACCATACCGTGGGTGCCGGCGTCACGGCGTGGACCGACACCGGCCTGTCCGACGGCGCTTACAACTACCGGGTGGTGGCACACCGCAACGACGACGGCACCGGGGCGCCATGCAACTCCGCGCCGTCCAACGAGGCCGGGGCGACGCTCAGCAGCGCGCCGCCGGCTGCGCCGTCGGGACTCACGGCCGCTTCCGGCGCGGCGGGCATCCGGCTGGATTGGGCGGACAACTCGGACAACGAGGACTTCTTCCGGATTGAGCGGGCCGTCGACGGCGGCGATTTCACCCTGTTGGCGGAACCGGCGGCTGATGTCACCGCGTACCTGGACGACGGCGTCACGGAGGGAACCACCTACAGCTACCGGGTGCAGGCCGCCAACGGGTTCGGCGCGTCCGACTGGTCCAACACGGCCGTCGAGACCCACCTCGCCCTGGGCGATATCAACGGCGACGGAGTCGTGAACGTCGTCGATGCGCTGATCCTGCAGCATGTGCTGATCGGCAACATCCCGCCGGGGACCCCGCCCTGCAACTGCCCCGGTTGCGGCGACTGGAACGGCAACGGCGTCCTGGACGTCCGAGACCTGTCCGGGCTGGTGCGTGCGCTCGCCGAGGCCCGCCGGACCGGCGGGATGATCTGCGCGGGGCACATGCCGGAGCTGGTCACCGACCGGGATGTCCGGCAGACGCCGGCGCTGGCCGAGCCAGCCGCCCGGGATCCATACATCGATCCGGTCTTCGACACCTGCGTCGTCCGGCTCACCGACCGCGTGGCCGATCCCGACCCGGGCGACACGTCGGCGGGGCTGGTCCCCGAGTACGCCCGGGTGCAGGCCTTCAACGCCGACGAGACGCGGATCCTGATCCGGGGGACCGACGGCACGGCCTACCTGTACGATGCGGCGACCCTGCAGCCGCAAGGTCTGGTCTGGTACCCGGGAACCGAGCCGCGCTGGGATGCCGACGACCCGAACCGGCTCTACGCCATCGACGAAACCCGCCTGGTGGCGTGCGACGTCGCCACGGGCGAGTGCCAGACCGTGCGCGACTTCGCCGCCGACCTGCCGGGGCACAACCTGGCCACGGTCTGGACTCGCTGGGAGGGGAGCGCGTCGGCCGACGGCCGCTACTGGGCGTTCATGGCCGAAAACACCGACTGGATGGCGGTGGCCCTGCTGGTGTATGACCTGCAGGAGGACCAGCTCGTGGCCGTACGGAACCTGCCCGGCGACCGCGACATCGACAACGTCACCATGAGCCCGTCGGGCAATTACGTGGTCGCGCTGTTCGACGTGTCCTGCGACCTCGGCGAACTGGGCACCGGCGACACTCCGTGCGGCGTCATGGTCTACGACCGCGACCTCCAGAACGCCCGCGGTCTCCACCGGCAGAGCCCTCACGGCGATATCGCACTGGACGTCCTCGGTCGGGAGGTGCTGATCCTCCAGGACCCGGACACCGACGCCATCGCCATGATCGACCTGACCTCGGGAGCCTACACGCCGCTGTGGGCCATCGATTTCAGCCACTCCCCGCAGGGATTCCATTTCAGCGGCCGGGCGTTCCAGCGACCGGGCTGGGCCGTGGTGTCCACCTACGCCGGCGATCATCCAACTGACTCCACCTGGATGGACGACCAGGTGTTCCTGGTGGAGCTGCGGGTCGGCGGCCGGGTGGTGCGCCTGGCCCACAACCA
>JAAYUB010000104.1 GCA_012517875.1 Acidobacteriota bacterium
GCTGCATGGGCTGGAGCCAGGGCGGCTACATCTCGGCGTTCCGCACCACATCCTCGGACCGCTTCGCCGCCATCTCGGTGGGCGCCGGCATCTCCAACTGGGCGACCTACTACTACAACACCGACATCACGCCGTTCACCATCAACTATCTTGGTGACGATCCGGTGGACGACCCGGAAATCTACCGCCTCACCTCGCCCATGAGCTACATCAGGGAGGCGAAGACGCCCACCCTGATCCAGCACGGCGAGAACGACCGGCGCGTTCCCATCCCCAACGCCTATGAGCTGCGGCAGGGTCTCGAGGATCGGCGCGTGCCCGTGGAGATGGTGGTGTACAAGGGCTTCGGCCACGGCATCGGCAAGCCGCGGGCGTCGCGCGCCGTCATGCGCCACAATCTTGAATGGTTCGGCCACTATTTATGGAGCGATCCCAAACCCGACTTCACCATGCCCGATGTGCCCAAAGCCGACAAGAAGGAAGAGAAGTAAGCCGCGCCCGGCGGCCCGCGCTCGCCGGGCGCGGGCCGCTGTCTCATTCATCCTCCGCACGAGCAAGTTCGGCCGGTTTAGCCTGTCGAGTCATTCATCAAACAGAGCCGAAACAGACGGCGCGATCGTCACCCGGGCCGCAGCAAGAACCTGCGGCGTCGCCTGTGATTCTCTTGACACCGGGGTCCCGATTCGATACGTTTGCACCAATCTGTAGTTTTCAAACGTTCGGCAATATTTGGGGAGCGGTGAGTGATGGGGAACAAATCCGTCTGGATGTCCGTCCTGTTATGGACTGTGGCCGTGGCGCCCCTGATGGGGAGCGGCGGGGAGTCCAGGAACCGGCCGCTCGACGAGCGGCGCCTGCAGGCGCGGGCGGTGGTGGAAACCGGCTTCCACCGGTATGAGGGCGACGACCTGGAGGAGGCCATTCGGAAGGGCGATGCGGATCGGGTCTCGGCGTATCTCGATGCCGGCTGGGGGCCGGACCAGCCCCTCGACCTGACCGGCAAGCGGCCGCTGCACCAGGCGGCTGAATACGGCCAGGCCGCCATCGTCCGGTTGTTGCTGGCGCGGGGCGCCGACCCCAACGCGCCTGACAAACAGGGGGCCACGCCCCTGGACCGCGCGGCCCGTGCCGGAATAACCGAAGTGGTCACGCTGATGCTGGACGGAGGCGCAGTCATCCAGGGTGCCGGCCGGAGCGCCCTCTTTTCGACTCTCAGCGGGGAGAACTGCGCCGCGACCATCCGCCTGCTCTTAGCGCGTGGAGCCGATCCGGGACAATGCAACGCAGACGGTCTGACGCCGCTGATGGAGGCGGCGCGGTGGAACCGGGCCGAAGCCCTGGCGACGCTGCTGGAAAAAACGGATCCGGCCATGCTGGCCCGGCGGGACAAGCACGGGCAGACCGCGCTCGGCTACACGCTGTCCAGCGACGTTAAGCAGCTGCCGGCCACGCGCCTGCTGCTGGCGGCCGGCGCCGATCCCGTCGCGCCGGGCGGCAAGGTGACCGATCTGGAACGGGCCTGGCAGAACCGCAGCCCCGCCGGCCCCGACCTGGAGGCGGCGGTACTTCGGCGCGATCCGCTCGCGGCGGGCGCGCTCCTCGGGCCGGCCATCCGGCACGACCGGATGGGTTTCGCCGCGGCGCTGCTGGCCGCGGGCGTGCCCGCCGACGGGCTGGATCGGAAAACCCGGCTGTTCCTGGCCGCCGCCACGGGCGACGCGGTCATGCTGGCCGCCGCGTCCGACCAGGAGCTCCTGGGGACCAAAGGTCTCCAAGACGAGACGCTGCTGGGCCGGGCGGCGCGCCACGCCCAGCCCGCCACGGTCCGGGTGGCGCTCGCGGCGCTGAAGCGACAGCGGGCCACGTGGCCGACCCCGCCCAAACCACCGTGGGGCTGTCGGGAGATGCTGGACGCGGCCGAAGGCGGCGACGCCGTGGTGGTGCAGAACCTCCTGGCGGCCGGGGCCGACCCCAACACCCGGGATTTTCAGGGTTACCGTCCGCTGCACCGGGCCGCGCGCGGCGGCCACCACGCGGCGGCCACCCTCCTGCTGGCCCACGGGGCCGATCCGAACGCCGCCAACAACTGGGGGGAGACGCCCCTGGTGACGGCAGCCGAGACCGGCAGCGCGGGCGTCGTCCGGGCACTGTTGGCCGCCAAGGCCGATATCAACGGCCGATCGTTCCGCAACGTGACACCCCTGCTGGCGGCCGTGCAGTCCGGCCGACCGGACGTCGCCCGGTTGCTGGTAGCGGCCGGGGCCAATCCCTATCTGGTTTCGGACCACGACAACAGCTGTGCGGCGCTGGTCGCCGCCGCCAGCGGCGATCCGGAGTTGATGGATGCGGTTGCACCGGCTTGCACGGAAACAATGTTCCAAGCGGTGACGGAAGACGATCGCGATGCCGGCGCCCACTTCGCCCGCCGGCTGTTGTACCAGGCCATCGGAGACGGACGGACAGACGTGGTCAGGTCCCTGCTCCGGGTCGGGGTGCAACCCGATATCGGCAGCGGCAGCTTCTCCCGGCCGCCGCTGGCCGAGGCGGCGGCACTTCGGAAAGTCGAGATACTGGAGGTGCTGATCAAGGCCGGCTTCGATGCCAATGAAAACTACCGTGGCTGGACTGTCCTGATCACTGCCGTGATCCATCCCGCCTGCTGGGAAAAGACCGCCATCTGGGGCGATGTGCCGGACGACCATCCGTCGTTCGACCGGCTCCCGCCGGATCCGGAAGCCCGCCTGGTGATCGAACTCCTCGTGGCGGCGGGTGCGGATCCCAACGCCCGCAACGAGGCGGGACAGACGCCCCTCATGATCGCCGCCGCCCAGGGTGGGCCGGAGGCGGTCACGGCTTTGGCGGCCGCCGGCGCCCGGTTGGAAGACGAAGGCGGCGAGGGCGGTTCAGGCAGTAACCGCGCGCTGAACTTCGCCGCCGCGGAAGGCAACGTCGCGGCGGCGGCGGCGCTCCTCGACGCCGGCGCCTCCCCCGACGGCGGCCAGACCCCGCCACTGTGGACAGCCTGTTACACCGCCAATTGGGAAATCGCCCGGCTGCTGCTCGGCCGCGGCGCCAAACCCGACGCCGGTCCGGCAGACAGTTTCCGGACGCCGCTCATGGAAGCCGCCTGCCGGGGCAATGTGGAGATCGTGCAGGCCCTGCTCGACGCCGGGGCCGATCCGCGGCTGGCCAGGGCAGGGGGAATAGCCTTGGAGATTGCCGCGCGGGCGGGTCATCGGGAGGTGGCCCGGCGCATCTACCATGTTCAGTACGCCCAGGTGCCGGAGCTCACCCCGCTTCCGGACCCGCTCGGCGATGAGCTGTACGACTGGCTCGCGTGGGAGAGCGCCCCCTATTGGGGGTATTATTCGGAATCCGCAGCTGCCGAAACCGAAACGGACAGCGGAAAGGAGGCGGGAGCCCAGGATGAGCGCGGGGCGGACGAGCGGATCCACTCCAACCTGGAGCAGTATCTGCTGGACAGTGTCCGCGTGGGCGAGGCGGCGCCGGTGGCTGCGGCCATCCGCGCCCAGCACCTGCGTCAGATGGGGCAATTCGCGGAAGACCTCATGCTCGAGGCCGCCCGGTACGGGGAGCATGAGATCCTGCGAATGATCCTGGCGGCCCAGGCGCCCGCCCGCAAACGGGTAGCCGAGATCCTGGCCGCGCAGGCGGCCGAAAGGCGGCGGGAATCCGGGACGCCGGCGGCTCTGGCGGCTGAACGGGACGAAAAAACCGACAGGCCGAGAGAAGAAGGGTTTGATCCCGAGGCGTCGGTCCGGCAACGGTTGAATGACTTTGGCCGAGCCGCTCTGGCCGCGGCCATCCGGCGGGACGATCCGCCAGCGGTGGACATGCTGCTGCAGGCCGGGGTGAATGTTCGACGGCCTTACCCCATCAATCTGACGCCGCTTCATCTGGCCGCCGACAAGGGGCCGGCGGTGGTCCGACTGCTGTTGGACCACGGAGCGGCGGCGGACGCCCGGACCGTCCACGTGTACGGTCAAGCGCTGGATGAATTGGAAACCGGGGGCATGAGATCCTTGGGTATGGGATCCTATGATTTCCGGTTTTGCGGCGAGGAGGAGACCGGTCCGGGACCCAGAGCCGTACCCGGTGACGTCACCGCGCTGTTCCTGGCCCTGCGGTCGGGCCGGGCGGACACGGTGGAGCAGCTCATCCGGGCCGGGCGGCGGGAGCCGCCGCTGGAGGAACTGACCGCGCCGGATCACGCAGAGGGGAGCCGGCCGCTGCTCCATAACGCGGCGGGACGGGGCGACATCCCGCGCCTGCGCCTGCTCCTGGCCTTCGGCGCCGATCCGAACCTGCCGGACAAAGACGGACGAACGGCTCTCATGGCCGCTGCCGAAAACGGTTTCGTGGGGGCGACGCTGGCATTGCTCGCCGCCGGGGCTGATCCGTCTCGGAGCGACCCGACGGGGCGGACCGCCTGGCACTGCGCAGCCGTCGGTGACTTCGTGGCCGTCATCCGGGAACTCGCCGCCGCCGGCGCGCGCCCACCGAAGGCGGACACCGCGCCCGTGATGCTGGACTACCTCCTGCGCCAGCGGGAGGATTCCGAGCCGTACCGAGTCAAACAGGAAGTGATGGCTGCCCTGCTGCTGGCGGGCGCCGACGTCAACGCGGCGGACGCGGGGGGACGAACGCTCCTGGCCTGGGCATGCATCCGGGGGTGGGGGGATGTGGCGGCACTATTGCTGGATTTCGACGCCGACCCGAACCAGGCCGATACGACGGGCCGGACGCCCCTCCATCATGCCATCGCCGATGACGAGGGCCGGCCGGTGTTCGAGCGCCGATGGGAGCTCATCGACCTGCTGGTGAAACGGGGCGCCGACGTCCGCCGGGTGGACAAATCCGGCTGCTCACCCCTGGACTGGGCCAACACACTGCGCAACCGGCGGCTCATCAACGTGCTCTTCCAGGAGGAGATCTTCCCCAACCATCTGCTGGAGGGCCGGTACTTCGGATTGTCCTCCTCAAACCCGGTCTATCGGCACTGACGGGGTGGCGGCGGGCGGCATGGCCGTCGGCCGCGTGGCTGCGGCTTGGTATAATGGAGCCTGCAACGTTAAACCCAGACAAGAGGAGTCGCCCTGATGGATGCCGACCTGCGTGACCGCTTCTCCGGCCTCTGGACCAGATTTTTTCCCGGCGTCGAGTTGCCCGTGGGGTTTTTCTACACCGACGATCCGGAGTTGGGCCAACCGCCCCCAATTCCCACCGGGCATCGCTGCCTGATCGCCGATCTGGCCCGCGCCCGCCGCGGACAGTCCCTCCGACTCGATCCGACGGTGCTCGGCTGCAGCGGCGGGCGTCGCTACCTCGGCTTCGGCGGGGAACTGATGCCTGGCTTCGAGTATTTTCTCTCCTGCGGCATCACCGGCAAACTGGAAGGCGAGCGGTACAAAAAGACGCCGGAGCTGGTGAAGGAACACCTGAAACACCAGCCGCCGTTCACCGCACCCGGCCGCTACATCGTGTTCCGGCGGTGGGACCGGCTGACGGCGGATGATGCGCCGGTGGCGGTGATCTTCTTCGCCCCCTCCGATGTGCTGGCCGGATTGTTCACTCTGGCCAACTATGACGAGACCGAGCCTAACGGTGTGATTGCCCCGTTCGGCGCCGGCTGTGCGTCGATCGTGGACTACCCCCATCGCGAGGCGCAGTCGTCCCGCCCCCGGGCGGTGCTGGGCATGTTCGACGTGTCTGCGCGGCCGTGCGTCGGGGCCGGTGAGCTGACCTTCACCGTACCGTGGCCCAAGTTCGTCCGGATGGTGGACAACATGCTGGACAGCTTCCTGATCACCCCGTCCTGGGCCAAGGTGCGAAACAGGCTGCGGCGGACGAAGGGGAAATCGTAAGTCGTCGATACGCTGGTGGCGAGATCCGTATCTCCGTCCGGTATGCAAGGGGACATTCGTCATGGCCCATGCCACGGCCCGCGAGGCCTACCGCCGACTGACTGATCGGCTCAACCGATTCCCTCAGGGCGCGCCGCCTGGGGACCTGCTGTTCCGGATTCTGGCGCTGCTCTTCACCCCGCGGGAGGCGGAGCTGGTGGCCCGGCTGCCGCTGCGGCCGTTCACGGCCCGGCGCGCCGCGCGCGCCTGGCGCATCTCCGAGGCGGATGCCCGGCGGATCCTGGAAGAGTTGGCGGACCGCAGCCTCCTCCTCGACGTGGACCACAACGGCGAGAGCCGCTACGTCCTGCCGCCACCCATGGCGGGCTTCTTCGAATTTTCGCTCATGCGGGTGCGACCGAACCTCGACCAGAAGCTGCTGGCGGAGTTGTTCTACCAGTACCTCAATGTGGAAGAGGCGTTCATCCGCGCGTTGTTTTGCGAAGGGGAGACCCAACTGGGTCGGGTGTTTGTTAGCGAACCCGCCCTGTCGGCGGAGAACGCCCTGCATGTGCTGGACTACGAACGGGCCAGCCACATCGTTCGCACCGCCTCGGCCATTGGCATCGGCCGGTGCTACTGTCGCCACAAGATGGAGCACGTGGGCCGGGCCTGCAATGCGCCCCAGGACATCTGCATGACCTTCAACGGCCCGGCCAAATCGTTGAATCGCCGCGGGGTCACCCGGCCGGTCACAGTGTCGGAAGGCCTGGCGCTGTTGGAACAGGCCCGTGAGCGGAACCTTGTCCAGTTTGGTGAAAACGTCATGGAGCGTGCCGGCTTCATCTGCAACTGCTGCGGCTGCTGCTGCGAGGCGATGATCGCCGCGCGGCGGTTCGCGGTGCTGCGGCCGGTGCACACGACCAACTTTTTGCCGGCGGTGGACGCCGCATGCTGTACCGGCTGCGGGCGCTGCGTGGACGCCTGTCCCGTGGCGGCCATGGTCCTGGCGGCATCTGGCGAGCCCGGCGGTCCGCGCCGCCGGGCGCGCGTGGACGAGTCCCGCTGCCTGGGGTGCGGTGTCTGCGTACAAAGTTGCACCGGCGGGGCCATCCGCCTGGTGTCGCGGCCGGAGCGGGTGATCACGCCGGTGGACGGAGTGCACCGTGTGGTGGTGATGGCCATCGAGCGGGGCAAGTTGCAAAACCTGATTTTCGACCGCCAGACGCTCTGGAGCCATCGCGCCATGGCCGCTGTCCTGGGTGCGATCTTGCGCCTGCCGCCGCTGCAACAGGCATTGGCGCGGAACCAGCTCCGCTCCCGCTATCTTGACCAGCTCTTGAGCCGCCACAAGCTCTGACGCCGGGATGATCGGTAATAGGGATACGTCTGGAAACTAACATTTTCTTGGCATATATGTTATGCTAACAGTACATTCCGGGCGTGTTTGGTGTTTTATGAAACGAAGTCCCTCCTGGCAGCATCATTTCAATAATGTCAAAGAATACACTTTCCGTCATACCTTTATTCACAATCTATCTGGAGGAGCGATGAGACGCATGCGTTGGATCGGCTTGATGCTGGCTCTGCTGGCGCTCACCCTCACAGCGTCTGCTCAGGTGAAGGACAAGCGCGTGGAGCTGTCCCCGTACATCGGCGGCATCTTCTACGACGGTGACCTGAACCTGAAAGACAACCTGTTGTTCGGTTTCCGGGTCGGCTACAACTTCAATCCGCGGTTCGGGCTTGAAGGCGGCGCCGACTTCTCGTTCCCGGGTGTGGATGATACGAACCTCTACCCGCTCGAAGAGGCGACGTTTGGCATCCCGGCTATGAGCACCAACAACATGTTCTACCACGTGGACGGGTTGATTTACCTCTTCCCTGAGTCCCGGTTCAACCCGTTTTTCGTGGCGGGATTGGGCGGGGCGCGCTATGCTCCCGACCGGGGAGACACCCTGAATAAATTCCTCACCAACTTCGGCTTCGGGGCCAAGTACTGGATGAGCGATCGGGTGGCGCTTCGGTTTGATTTCCGGGATCTGGTGTCACTCGATGAAGCCCGGCACAACCTGGCGGCTCAAGCGGGCCTGGCCATCGCCATCGGCGAGAAGGCGGTGCCGCCGCCGCCACCACCGCCGCCGGCACCGGTAGTGGAGCAGCCGAGACCGGAACCGCCGCCGCCGCCGCCACCGCCGCCGCCACCGCCGCCGCCGGCACCGAAGCCGGAACCGAAGCCGGAGCCGAAACCGGAACCGAAACCGGAACCGCCGCCACCGCCGCCGGCGCCGAAACCCATCGTGCTGGAAGACGTGCACTTCGCGTTCGACAAGGCGACGCTCACCGATGAAGCCAAGGCGATCCTCTTCCGGAACATTGCCACGTTGAAGGAAAACCCGGGCATCAGGGTGACCGTGGAAGGCCACACCTGCGCGCACGGGTCGCCCCAGTACAACATGCGTCTGGGCGAACGGCGTGCTCAGGCCGTCAAGGAATTCCTGGTTCGCGAAGGCGGCATTGATGAGTCCCGCATGACCACGATTTCCTACGGCGAAACCCGCTTGGCCATGCCGGAAACACCGACGGCGGCCAACGTGAATTCACCCGAGTGCAACGCCAACCGGCGCGTTCATTTCGAAATCGTCGTTCAGTGACAGTTCCCGCGGGGCAGGGTGATCCCCCTGCCCCGCGTTTGTTTCCAGGATTTTTCGTGGCCTTGCGACGGACGCTCTGCCGAATAGGCCTCGTCGGGTTGATGGCCGGTCTGGCCGTATCCGCTGATCCGCGATATTTCCCCGCTCATGCCGCCGCGCAATCACCGGAAGGCAATGCCGACCGGGTCGTTTTACTCTCCCCTCCGCCGGAAGTGACGGACGGGGAAGCGGTCTGGCGTGATTGCACCGCCGTCACGTTCAATCCGTGCGGCCTGCCGGTGTTGCCGTTCCTGAAGCTGGCGTGCGCCGACCTGGATGGCGACGCCCGGACCGACCTCATCGCCGGCGGCAAGGACGGCCGTCTGACACTGTTTCGAAGCACCGACGGCAACGCCTGGCAGGCGGACGCCGACTATTTCGCCGGTGTGGGGGAAGGGGCGTTCGCGGCGCCGGCGCTGGGCGATCTCGACGGGGACGGCACCGTCGAGTTGATTGTGGGCACCGGGGGCTTTTCGTCACGCTCCGGCCAGGTGCTGGTCTATGCCAACGCCGGCACACCAGCGGCGCCGCGCTGGGAGCGCTGGCCCGACCCGGTGATCGATGTGGGCGACGACGCGGCGCCGGCGGCGGTGGATTACAATTTCGACGGCCATTGCGACTTGATCGTCGGCAATTCGACGGGTCACCTGACCATGTTGGCAAACGATGGTCGGGGGCGCCTGGCGCCTGAGGCGCTGCCGCTGGCGCTCCGGCGTTCCTTCGGTATGTACGCCACGCCCGGCGCATTCCGGTTGGACCAGGTGGTGTTGCTGGCGGTGGGGTCATCCATGGGGAAGATCGCGTACTTCCAGTTGAAGCGGGGCGCCCGCGGCCTGTCGGTGCAGCCATTCGCCGTCACGCACCCGCGCCGGGATTTTTATGCGCCGCTGTTTGTGTCGTTGCGCCAACCCGACCGGCTGGATCTCCTGCTGGCGGACGGCGACGGCGGCGTCCAGTACTTCGAACAGAAAGCGCCGGGCGTCTGGGCGTGGACGCGCAACCTGCAGCTGTTCCAGAACCGGCTGCTCCCGGGACCGGTGTGCGCGCCGACGCGCAGCCGTGCGGGCGGTCGTCTCCGGCTCGTGGTGGGCAACATGGACGGTGAGGTCCGCGCCTACGAGGCGCGGACGGAGGCCGGCAACCCGCCCTGGCAGGAATGGGCCTCGTATTTCCTCGGCGTCAAGGTGAGCGGCTTTGCCCGGGCCGTCCTCACCGAATGGGAAGGAAAGGAAGTGGTCCTGGTGGGCCAGGGGAACGGGGTTGTGGCCGCCTGGCGGAACACCGGCACCGCGAAGACCGCCCGCTGGGTGGCTTGGCCGGCCTTCACCGCCGGCGTCCGGGTCAAGGGGCACAGTGCGCCATGCCTGTTCGACCTCGACGGCGACAGGCGCGAGGAGTTGATCGTCGGCGCCGCCGATGGCCGCCTGGCGGTGTACCGCTCCCAGTCGCCGCGTGGCGGTCCGCCGTGGGAGGCCGCATCGGACTGCCTGGGACAAATCCGCGTCGGCGGCTATGCAGTGCCGTCCTTCGTGCGCGTCGCCGCCGCCGTCTGGCTGTTCGTGGGGCAGCAAGACGGTCGAATCCGGCTGTTTGTCGCCCCGGCCGGCGAGGCGGCCGCGGGGGGATTCAAGGAAGCCGTCATGCCCGAGCACGTGCGGGTCAAGGGCTTCGCCTCACCCTGGGCGGAGGCCGGCGCCGGCGGCGAAGTGGATCTCTATGTGGGCGACTATGACGGCAACCTGCGCCATTTCCAGCACGGGATTCGAGCGCCGGAGACAAGGAGACCGCCCGATGCCCACGTGGATTGACTACCGCGCGCTGTGGCGGGCTGACTTCGCCGTGATCGCGTTCCTCATGGCGACCGCGCTGCTGATTCTGCTGGTGGGCTGGCCGGCTCCGCCACCCCGCTGGCTGGCAGCGCTGGATCTCGTGTTGCTGTTCACCGCATTTGACGCCCTGGGCTACAAGTGGGTCCTGCGTTGGGGGTATCGGATCAACCGGATCCGGGACGCCCGCGAGCTGACCTACCTGGAGGCCGGCGCCGCGCAGCCGCTCCATCCCTGGTTCCAGCAGGCCACCGCCGCCTATCGGATCGTCCAGCACGGGATATTCATCCCCATCGGCCTGCTGGCCGCGGTGGCGTTCGGCTGGCGTCCGGTGGCGGCGTTTCTGCTCGTCTGGGTCACCGGGGGATGCGACCTGATGTTCTACGCCCTGGTGCGCCAGCGGATGTCGCGTGAGTTCCCGTGGCTCACCGGGTGGCTCTGGATTTTTCCCTTCGGTTTCCTGTGGCGGCTTCTGCGCCGGCCGCTCCCGCTGGCGGCGGTGACAGCCAACGCCGCGCTGGGTCTTGCCGCCGCCGCGCTGGTCCTGTTTTGAAACTTGGAATCTCGTGTTGAAACGGTTGCGGCGGCAACGCTGAAACCGCTGGAGAAGGCCGGGCGAATTCAGTCCGCCCGGTCTCGAGCGCGAAGCGCCAGAGGCCGCCGCCGAGGGGATCATCCGCGCGGACAAAGTCATTGATGCCGCGAACCCCGATCATCGTCATGCCAATGCCGGGCTGCCGTCATTCGGCCATTTCAGGCTCGGTGAACACCACCATTGATCTCGGCCACTTCCCCGGTGTGAAAATGGATTGCAGCCGACCGGCAGTCCGAATACACTGGGGGCAACGGCAACCCACACGGCAGCATACCCACGGGGGGAGCCGATTGCTCGGCCGGCCACGGTCGAATGCCGGTGGCGGGGCAGGGTGGTGTTCCGGCCTGGATTTGGAGGTCTGTAGCATGCTCTTCAACCAGATCGAGGATTTCCAGGAGGTGCTGCGCGGCGTCCTGGAATACGACCGACGGGGTGTCCGCAAGGTGCTTGACGAGCCCGCGCTGCGCGAGCGGCTGATCGAGCCGCTGGTCTTCAACGCGGTGTTTCATCCGGATGTCGAGATCAAAGGCCACTGCCGGTTCGCCATCCGCACCGCGGCCGACCGTCTGGGGATCTACCCGGCGTCGCTGTTTGATCTGTACGCCCTCAAAGGCAGAGGCAAACATCTCCTGTTCACCGTGCCGGCCGTCAACATCCGGGGGATGGCATTCGACACTGCCCGGGCCGTCTTCCAGACCATGTGCCGACACAAAGCCGGTGCGGTGATTTTCGAAATCGCCCGATCCGAGATCAACTACACCCTACAGTGGCCGGCGGAGTACTCGACGGTCATCCAGGCGGCGGCCATTCGGGAAGGTTATCGCGGACCGCTGTTCCTGCAAGGCGATCACTTCCAGGTGAAGGCAAAGATTTTCCGGGACGATCCGGAGATCGAAACTGCAGCCATCAAGCTGCTGATCCGCGACGCCATCGCCTCCGGCTTCTTCAACATCGACATCGACACCTCGACGCTGGTGGACCTGCGCCTGAGCACTTTGGCCGAGCAGCAGAACCTGAACGCCGATCTGACGGCGACCTTCACGGCTTACATCCGGGAACTGGAGCCGCTCAACACCACCATCAGCGTCGGTGGCGAAATCGGCGAAGTCGGCGGGCGGAACAGCACGTGCGAGGAACTCGACGCCTTCATGACCGGGTACTGCGACGCCCTGGCCAAGATCGACCGGAGCCTCAAGGGCCTGAGCAAAATCAGTGTTCAGACCGGCACCACCCACGGCGGCGTGCCGTTGCCGGACGGCCAGGTGGCCCGGGTCTCGCTCGATTTCGGCACGCTGGAGAAACTCAGCCGCCGGGCACGCGAAACGTACGGCCTGGCCGGCGCCGTGCAGCACGGCGCATCGACACTGCCCATGGAGCTGTTCCATCGCTTCCCCGAGAGCGGCACAGCGGAGATCCATCTGGCCACCGGGTTTCAGAATCTGATCTTCGACCACCCCTTGCTGCCGCAGGAGCTGCGGGCGGAGATCTATGATTATCTGCGGACAAAGCTGGCCGCCCAACGCAAGGAAGGCCAAACGGACGAGCAGTTCATCTACAAGGTCCGGAAGCAGGCGTTCGGGCCTTTCAAGCGGCAGTTCTGGACCCTGCCCGAAGAGATCCGGACGGCCATCCGCGACGATCTGCAGAGCCGGTTCGCCATGATCTTCGAGAAGCTGGGTGTCTTTCACACCCGGCATGTTGTGGAGGAATGCACGATCCCGGCCGACTACCAGCCCACGCTGGACCGGGAATGGGATATGCTGAAATGAAGAGATGCGTACCCGTCGCCGCTGCCGGCCCGTCCGTCACTTGAAGGTGCCGTGCACATCGGGCAAGGTCAGCCAGGCCGTGATCGCCCGGTGCATGATGACGGCATCCACCTGCGGGGACTGCTGGATTTTCACCAGGTAACGGTTCTTGAACAGCAGGCGGATCCGGGTCTGCTCCTCCGCAAAATCCTGCACCAGGTAGCCGGTGCCATACGGCAGGTCGAGGACCGTGATGCGATCGGCCGGGGCATTGGAGCGGTCGAATTCAAATTCGTTGTAATGCATGGGGGAATGCAGGGTGTCGATGACCTCGAATTCAGCCTCGCAGCTGTGGTCGGAGGACACATAATCCGCCCGGGCATAGCTGATCTGGAGGTGGGCGATCTGCCGCCGTCCGTACTCCTTCTCAGCCAGGAGATGAAGCTCCTGCCAGCGAACAGGAATCAGGCGAGCCAACACCAGCGGATCCGTCAGTCGCTCCGTGTCGGCGGGCGAGGCGGCTCCGATCACCAGCAGCACCAGCACCATCCAGCCGGCCAACCGGTTACGGTTAGACGCAACAGAACCGCGGTGTGACGAAGGCTCAACGGAAGACACGCGATATGTCGGCGCGGTGCGCATGGGATTCACCGAATCTGAATGTACGCCCCGGTGGGGATTGTGTCAATCCCGGACGATACCCAGTTCGCGCAGACGGTTCTGCCACCGCCGAACCATGGCGTCGATGCCGTTCGGGAAGCTCTCGGGCCACGGCTGCGACCCGGGATCCAAGACGAACAGGTGCCCATCCGTCCGGACCTGTGCCAGCACCGCCCCGCGAATGTCGAGTCGGGCGAGCGCGATGCCTCTGAACGTCGGCGTGGCGGCTTGCATTTCATCCCAGAGGGCGACCGGGTCGGCGGGACCGAAATCGGCGTCCCACAGATGAGCAAGGTCTTGCAGGATCTGGATGCCGGACTTGCCGGACAGCGGCGTCATGGCGGCACGAATTTTTTGAATCCGCCGTTCGGCGTTGATTACCGTGCCCGAAGTCTCGGCAAACGAGGCGGCGGGCAGGACCACATCAGCCGACTCCGCTGTGGGAGTGAGGAACAGATCCTGGACCATGAGAAAATCCAGTCCCCGGAGCAGCGTCTGCGACTGGGTCGATGCGGCGCCGCCGGCGGGATCGGCGCCGAACACCAGAGCGGCCCGGATGCCGCCGGATTTCAGCGCGGCGGACAGCTGCCGATGGTCCAGGCCGGGTTCGGCGGGAAGCCCGCGCTTCCACACCTGCTGGATCCGTTCACGCGCCGTGAGGCTGTCGGCGGGCTGCCAGCCGGGAAGGAAGGCGGGATGACACCCCATCTCCAACACGCCCCGGCTGTTGCAGCGGCTCACCATGGGTAGCAGGGCGATCCGGTAATTGTGGCTGTTGAGCAGAACAGCCAGGTTGTGGATGTGCGCGTTCGCGTCGGCGCTGATCTCCTCTGGATCGAACACGAGCACCGGTCGTTTGGCCAGCAGGAGATCGAGAATCGCCTGGATGTCAGCTTCGGCCAGGCCGGCCTGTTGCAGGTCGCTTTGGGCGGGCGGCGCAGCCAGCTCCCGGCTCAGCGCCGCCAGCGCCGGCTGGCTGCCAGGGACACCCAGCCGGCTGAATGCTCCGGCCAGAAGCGCCCGGGTGCAGACGGCTGTTTGGTCGACCGGCAGGGGAATCCAGCGGTGGGCCCGGCCGGCCAGAAACGTCTTGTCGGGGTGCAAGTAGAACACCCGGCTTCGACCGTTTTGGGCGATCCGCTGGAGTTTGAAGTCCAGAATCGGATATTTCTCCAGCGGGTTGAGGCCGAGCACGACGATTGCGTCGGCCCGCGTCAACCCTTCGAAATCGGTCGTCGGCTGGCTGGCGGCGAGCTCGGCGGCCCCGGCGTGGGGAGTGACGCCGGCCTCGTAGACGTTGGCGGTCTGCCAGACGCTCCGGGACAGTTTCTGGATGAGGTACGCCTCCTCGTTGGTCAGCCGGGCGCCGGCCATGACCGAGAGGGCACGGGGTCCGTGAGCAGACAGCACGGCGGCAAGCCGGTCGTGGATGACCGCGTAGGCTTCGTCCCACGTCGCCTCGACTAAACGGTTGTCGCGTCTGACCAGCGGCCGGATCAGCCGGTCGGACGAGTTGATGGCGCGGAATCCAAACCGGCCGCTACGGCACAGGTTGCCGCCGTCATTGACCGGCGCAGCCCGGTTCGAGAGCACCCGGACTACGCGGCCCCCAACGGCTTCCAGGAGAATACCGCAGCCGACGCTGCAATAATTGCAGACCGATTCCACCTGCGGCAGCTTGAAGGGGCCTGGTTTGGGCGCGTCGGGCTGGACGGTGATGGCCCCGGTGGGACATGTGTCGGCGCACTGTCCGCACGAGATGCAAGTGGTCTCCAGCAACGGTTTTTCCAGAGCGGGCTGGATCTTGGCATCGAAGCCGCGTTTGACGAAGCCAAGCGCCGCGGCGCCCACCACTTCGTCGCAGATTCGGACGCAGCGCCCGCACAGGATGCATTTGTTCAGATCAAGACGCAGGAACGGATGATGCTCGTCGGGCAGCTGGTGCTGGAATTCGCCGGAAAACGCCCGCTGGGTCACCTGCCAGTCGGTGCAGTGACGCTGCAGATCACATTCGAAAAACGCATTGCACCCGCATTCTAGGCAACGCTGCACTTCTTCGGCCGCCTGGTCGGGTGTGTAGCCCAGTTCCACTTCGAGGAAGCCTTTGATCCGCTCGTCGACCGGCATCGAGGGAATGACCTGTCGCGGAGTCCGGGACTTGACATACAAATCTTCGGCGACGAGCTCCGGCTTGAGATTTTCCTTCTTGCTGAGAAACGGCTTCTGAAGCCGGGGGATCACATGGCCCGTCAGGAACTGATGGATGGCCCCGGCGGCCTTCTTGCCCGCGGCGATGGCCTCAATGGCCGTCGCGGGCCCGGTGATCATGTCGCCGCCGGCGAAGATGCCGGGGACGCTTGTGGTCATGGCCTCGGGATCGACCTCCAGCGTGCCCCAGCGGGTCGTCTTGATCTCCTTGAGCAGGCGGGATGATTCGATGTAGTCGGTTTCGGCCTGCTGTCCGATGGCCTCAAGGATCCAGTCGGTCTCGATGTCGAACTCGGAACCTTCGATGGGAACGGGGCGACGGCGACCGCTGGCGTCGGGTTCGCCCAGTTGCATGCGGATGCAGGTCATTCGGGTGATCCGGCCCTGGTCGTCCTGATGGATGTGCGTCGGATTGGCCAGGAGCTCCAGGCGGACGCCTTCGTGTTCCATTTCCTCGATTTCCAGATGATGGGCGGGCATCTCCGAGCGGCTGCGGCGATAGACCAACGTGACGGAATCCGCGCCGAGGCGGAGCGACGTCCGGGCGGCGTCCACGGCGGTGTTGCCGCCGCCCACCACGACCACTCGGCCGGAGATGGAGTCGATTTCGCCGTTGTTGGCTTTTTCCAGGAAGCCGATCCCGGACAGAACTCCTTGCGCATCTTCACCCGGAATGTTCATCAGGGTGGACCGCCAGGCGCCCACCCCCAGGAAGACGGCTTCGTATCCCTGGTCGAACAGCGTTTCAAGCTGGAAGTCGCGTCCCAGCCGCTTGCCGCTCTCCAGCTCGACGCCCAACTGGAGGATCGATTCGATTTCATAATCCAGAACATCCTCGGGGAGGCGATATTCCGGTATGCCGTAGCGGAGCCAGCCGCCGGCCTTGGGCTGCGACTCGAACACCACCACCTGGTGGCCTTCGAGCGCGAGGTAGTAGGCGGCTGTCAGGCCGGCGGGTCCGCCGCCCACGACGGCGATGCGCCGCCCCGACGGCGGCTTGCGCGGCGGGGTGAAGGGATGGCGGCCGGCGCGGTCCAGGTCGGCGGCGTACCGCTTGAGATAATCCACCCCCACCGGTTCGTCGGTGAGGTTGCGGCGACACTTGCCCTCGCAGGGCCGGGTGCAGATACGCCCGCAGACGGACGGGAAGGGATTGGTTTCCTTGATCAGGGCCACCGCTTCGGAATATCGGCCCATCGCCACCAGCGCGATGTAGCCCTGGATGTCGACGCTGGCCGGGCAGGTCAGCTGGCAGGGGCCCAGGCAGTCGGCGAAGTGGTTCGACACGATGAGCTCGAGAGCCGTTTTACGCGCCTGACGCAGCTCAGGGGTGTCGGTTTTGACCACCATCTGGTCCGTGACCTTGGTGGCGCAGCTGGGCACATACCCCCGGGCGCCGGCCACCTCCACCACGCAGACGAAACAGGACGAGAACGGCGCCAGCCGCGGATCGTGGCACAGCGTGGGGATGGCGATACCCAGCGACTGGGCGACTTCCAGAATGGTCAATGCGCTGTCGGCCAGCACTTCCCTGCCGTCGATGGTCACTTTAACCTGGGCCATGAAACACTCCTTCGAATGTGGATCCGGAGCGCCGGCGGCGCTCAATCCGCCAGCACGGCGGCGAAATTGCAGCGGCGCAGGCATTCGCCGCAGCGGATGCAGGTGGCCTGGTCGATCACGTGCACCTGTTTCCGTTCACCGCTGATGCAATGGACCGGGCAGTTCTTCGCGCACACGGTGCAGCCGGTGCATTTGTCGGCGATGATGCTGTAGGTCAGGAGCTTCTTGCAGCGGTGCGCCGGGCACTTCTTGTCGTTGATGTGGGCTTCGTACTCATGGCGGAAGTACTTCAGGGTGGTCAGGACAGGATTCGGGGCGGTCTGCCCGAGGCCGCACAGCGAACCTTTCTTGATTTTTTCTGACAGCTCTTCCAGTGTCGGGATGTCTTCCGGGCGACCGTTGCCCTCGGTGATCCGGGTCAGGATCTCCAGCATCCGCTTGGTGCCCAGGCGGCAGAACGTGCATTTGCCGCACGATTCCTTCTGGGTGAAATTGAGGAAGAACCGGGCCACATCCACCATGCAGGTGGTCTCGTCCATGACCACCATGCCGCCGGAGCCCATGATGGCTCCGGTCTGGGTGACCGACTCGTAATCCACCGGTGTGTCGATCAGGGCGGCCGGAATGCAGCCGCCGGACGGCCCGCCCATCTGGACGGCCTTGAATGCCTTGCCGCCCTGGATGCCGCCGCCCACCTCATAGATGATCTCGCGGAGCGTGATGCCCATGGGTACTTCGATCAGTCCGCCCCGGACGATCTTGCCGGCCAGGGCGAACACCTTGGTCCCGCGGCTCTTGCCCACACCCATCTCGGCGAACTTGTCGGCGCCGTTCAGGATGATCCACGGCACGTTGCCAAAGGTTTCCACGTTGTTGATGGAGGTGGGGTGGGCCCACAAGCCGGCGGTGGTGGGGAACGGCGGGCGCAGGCGGGGCATGCCCCGCTGCCCCTCGATGGAGGCGATCAGAGCGGTCTCCTCGCCGCAGACAAAGGCGCCGGCGCCTTCCTTGACCTTGATATCGAAGGAAAACGCGCTGCCTAAAATCCCCTCGCCGAGGAACCCGTTCCGACGGGCCACCTCGATGGCCAGCTTGAGGCGCTTGACCGCGAGCGGATACTCGGCCCGGCAGTAGATGTAGCCGAAGCGGGCGCCGATGGCGTAACCGGCGATCAGCATGCCCTCCAGAATGTTGTGGGGGTCGCCTTCGAGGACGCTGCGATCCATGAAGGCGCCCGGATCCCCCTCGTCTCCGTTGCAGACCACGTACTTGATCTCATCCCGGCTCTGGCGGGCGAATTTCCACTTGATCCCGGTGGGAAATCCGGCGCCCCCGCGACCGCGCAGGCCGGATTGGGTGATCGTTTCGATCACCTGTTCGGGAGTCATTTCCTGGAGCACTTTGGCCAGGGCGGCGTATCCGCCGCGGGCCTGATATTCGGCCAGTGATTCGGGGTTGTTCACACCGCAATGGCGGAGCACGATCCGCTTCTGCTTGGCGAAGAACGCATCCTCGCTGCCGGGCAACTCGTCACTCTTGACCAGCCATTCCGGGATCACCCGGCTGGCCAGCACATGCTCATCGAGGATGCGGGGCAGACGGTCCGGGGTCACATCGCCGTAGATGAATGAACCGCGCTTGGGATCCCGGATCTCGACCAGGACTTCGCGGAAGCACATCCCGATGCAGCCGGTCTCGTCGATGTCCACGTCCAGGTTGCGTTTGGACACTTCCTTGACCAGCGCCTCGTGCACTTTCTTGCCGCCGGCGGCGATGCCGCAGCTGCCCAGGCCCACGACGATTTTAGGCCGGGTGAGAACATTCGGCTGTAGCGGGTGAGACAACGCACACCTCCAAAATTCGCCGGTTGGGATCAGGATTCCATCCGGTATTCCTTGACGATCTTGCGCACGGTCTTCTCATCAAGCCGTCCGAAGGTCTCCTCGTCAATCATCATCACGGGCGCCAGCGAGCAGCAGCCGAGGCAGGCGACCGTCTCCAGGGTGAACAGGCCGTCGCCGGTGGTGTCGCCGGGCGCGACATCCAGCGTTTGCGTCATGGCGTCGGTGATCCGCTCGGCTCCGGCGACGTGGCAGGCCGTGCCACAGCACACCCGGACGATGTGCTTGCCCACAGGTCGAAGGCGGAACTGAGCATAAAACGTAGCCACGCCGTAGATCTGGGCGAGGGGCACACCGGTGGATGTGGCAATCTCCTCGAGCGCGGCGGTGGGCAGATAGCCGTACGCGTCCTGCGTCTCCTGCAGCACGGGGATCAGAATGCCCTTTTCACCCTTGTACTTGCGAAGGATTGCCTGCACGGGGTTCACGTCGAATTCCACCGGGAGGGTTGATTGCGGGGTGTCCGTTGCCATGCGCGGCTCCATATAAAACAGGGTTTTAAAACTGAACAACTATAGCAACGAACCGGTTAACTTTCAACCAGAAGGTGGGCTCCGGGTGTCCGGCAGCCCGGTTTTGGACACCGGGTGGTCGGCTCGATATTGAATGACGGGTGTTGATCCACGGCGGAACTTCTCGTACAATTTTGGAGCAATCGATCCGCTCTGATGATTGTCTCCGGCGCGGCCGATCACTCGGGCGCCGACGGCAACGTCTGAATGTGAGCGGCTGTCTGGATCAAGGCCGACGTTCCAGAACGACCGGCGGCCATCTGGAGCCGGTGGAGGTAGGTGATGGCGCCCGACGACAACTCGCGGCACGCGCCGCATCCGGCGGTGTTCAAGACAGGCTCATATCTCAAGTGTCACTGTCCCCATTGCGGCCAGTCGTTGATCAGCGAGGACTGGATCCTGCTGGATGTGATCAACCAGGCCAAAGAGCGCGGCGTACTGAGGCTCAGCCCCTATCTCAATTTTTTCGACTCATCCAGCACCATCCAGCTGACCGAATGGCAGGAAGTCCAGGACCTGAGCTGCCCCCATTGCCGCCATACGCTGAAGGAGCCGGACGCCCAGTGCGCCAGCTGCCGCTCCCGCGTCGGCCGGCTGCAGATCAGGGAGGGGACGGACGCGTTCAACTTCCTGTTCTGCCTGCGCAAGAACTGCCGCTGGCACGGCCTGAGCGAAGAGGCCAAGGGGAGAATCATCCTGGAGGCATCCGGATTCGAGGAACCAAAGGATCACAAGGAATTCATCAAGTCGGGGACCAAGCTGCAGCTGTTCTGCCCCCTCTGCAAGTCCGGATTGGTGCAGGGCGACGACCTGGTGGTCCACGTGCATGACCGTCAGGGGCGGCTCAGCGTCATGAAACTGAGCCCGTACCTGAACGTGTTCACCAGCGAATGCTCTCTCTTCCTCCCGGCCGGTGAGGAAGTGACCAACATGATTTGCCCGCATTGCAACCGGAGCCTGTGGCTCGACAACAAACACTGCGAGGCCTGCGGCGCCCGGGCGGCCAAGTTTCTGGTCAAAGCATTCGTGCTCGATGTGGATTTCTATGTCTGCATGCGCTTGAAGTGCCACTGGCACGGGCTGGGTCCCAAGGACCGCCAGCGCATCATCCTCGACGAAAGTCTGGAGTGGTAGGGGGCTGCCGGGCGAGGGGCCGGCGGGCCGGAGTGGATGTTTGCGACCGCGCCGGCGGGAGTGGGTCCATAGAGACAACCCGGGCCGGCGGTGCGACCGCCGGCCCGGGCCGGAGTTTACTGCCGCTGCATCAGTTTCTGGAAATCCAGCTGTTCCTGTTTGAAGTTGGCCGGCGGATTGAACTTGTCGGCCGGGATCGAGGCGTTCGCATCGAAATTGACCAGCTTGGTGACGGAGCGGGTCTTGGTCCCCATGACCTCGCCGGTCATCTCCTGCTCCACCGCGTAGAGGTTGCCCAAGGAGCGCATTTTTTCCATCATCTGCTTGATGGCCGGGCTGTAGGCGACCATCTCGGCGGACATGGCGTAGTACTTGTCGTAGGGCATGCGGATGTCGCCGGTGCACCACATCCGGATGGTGAAGTTCATGAATCCCTTCAGGGTCATCACGACCTCTTCGCAGTTGTAGGCGCCCACCTGCTGGCGTTTGCCGGTCTTCTGAATGTCGGTGGTGAACTGGAAGGCGGCCATCATCTGCTGCATCTCCGGGGGGAACTTGAGCGGCAGATCGGAAACCTGGTAGGACTTGCCCTGGGTGTTGATGAAGTAGATCTTCTTCTGGTCGAGTCGGACGATCACCGACATGCCGTCGGAATTTTCGGAAGCCATCCGGTCATCGGCCAGGAAGATCTTCTGGACGGTTTCACGCGCCGGCTGGGTTTTGCCCATCACCGTGACGGGGTCGGACTTGACCACCTGCTCCAGGTACACACCGGCCATGGCGAACGGCACCAGCACCAGCACGCCCAGAAGCGTCAGCAAACGGACCGTTGTTTTCATTGTTCCTCCAATGGGATCGAATGTTCGTTGATCACAGGGTTGGCATTGTCATGCGGTCACTCAATCTATCAGACTCGCACTGTATTTTCCAGTCAAAACGGGGGCCGCCGGCGATTCATTCCACCCGGACCCAGGCAAACAGGTCCGGCCGGAAATACGTTTGGCGGACGCGGCGCAGGTCGTCCAGGCTCACCGCTCCGAGCCGGTCCAGTCGTTGCCGGTAGTAATCGGGCGGTCGCCCCTGGAACATCCCCAGTGCCATGAAATAAGAGCGGTTCAGGGCGGGAAAGTTTCGCATCAGGATCTGACCCTTGAGCCGGTTGATCGTCTTTTCCAGTTGGCGGAGCGTGATCTCGGCCCGGGCGAACCGGTCCATCTGCTCGCGGATTCCGGCGGTGGCGCCGTCCAGGTTCGCCTGCCGGGTGCCCATGGACACCGTCACCGTTGCCAGCCGGCCACTGTCGGCGGCGCCGAGACCGGCGCCCACGCTGTAGGCGAGACCCTGACGCTCGCGCAGCTCGAACGCGAGCTGTTCGGAGAACATGGCTACCAGGACCTCCAGTGCCGGCCAGTCGGCTGCAGCCACCGGGAAGGCGTGGCCCGCCCAGAGGTAGCCCTGCCGGGATTTGAGCGCCAGCGTTCGCTGCTGGCCGGCGGCGGAAGCCGGCGTTGCCGCGGCGGCGGACGTGGGCTCGGCCGGGCGGCAGCAGGCCAGGAGCGCGGCCACTTCGTCCATGGTTTCGGCCGCCGGGCGATTCGTGGACACGGTCCAGATCATGTTGGCGGCGCTGAAATAGGTGGGCCAGAAGGCGCGGACATCCTCGATGGTGATGGCGCCTGTTGACGCGCGGGCGCCGTAGATGGAACGGCTCATCCAGGGCGAGTCAAACAGGAGACCGTACAGTTGCTCCTGGCCGACGGCGCGGGGGTCTTTTTCCCGCCGACCCTGCACCTCAAGCAGGGCCGCCTGCGCCCGCTGGAGATTCTCCGCATCGAGGCGCGGCTCGAACAGGATCTCGGCCAGCAGGCGGAGGCCTTCCTGGCGGTAGGTGTCGATCACCTGGAAGCGGACCCAGGAGTAGTCCGGCACGGAGTAGTAATCATCGAAAGGGATCATGGGGCTGTCCACGGTCTTGAGCTGCGCGCCGATCGCGTTGAGCGCCAGCGTCATCTCGGAACGGCTGCGCCGCGCGCTCCCTTCCCCGAGGAAGCGGTGGGCGAGGTCCACCAACCCCTCCCGGCCCGGGGGTTCCGCCGCGGAGCGGTTACGCAACAGGACATGGACGGCAAAGATCCGGGATGCGCCCGATCCCGCCACGGCGACACGGGCACCGCAGGGCAGAGTGCGCTCCAGCGGAGCTTCGGCGCGGAGAGCGCCCGCCAGCAGGACCAGGCAACAGAGGGCTGTGAGTCGTACGTTCACCTTGAGCTCCTTTCAGCGGGGCATGCCGGCGCCGGGGGGCATCATTGGGGCAGGTGACTTGGCGGCGGGTTTAGCGGCCAGCACAGTGATGATGGGATTCGGGTGTCCGAGAAGCCGGGCGGTTTCGGTTCGGACCGCCGTCGCGTCGAACCGGACCAGGGGCGCGATCGCCCGGTCGCCGAAATAGTCCGGGTACCGGGCCGGATCGGCCAGCGCCAGGATCTGCCCTTTCCACATCCCCACGTAGTGGATATTCTCCATGTCGTAGATCTCACTGACCGTTTCCTGGGTGATGTAGGCGCGCACCACCGGTTCCGGCAGGTGATCCAGCGGCAGGGCACGCAGCTTGTCCGCCAACGCCCGCGCCCGCTCGGGGGAGACGGGACCGGGTCCGGGCAGCTCCAGGGTGATCTGATACAGGGAGTAATCCCGGTTGGTCAGCGTCTCGCCCTGAAAGCCCTTGACTGCGCCCGCGCGCACCAGCGCCGCCAGTGGGGACATCTCTTCGTCCTCGAGCCAGCGGCGGACCAGTCGAAACACGGTCCAGGCCGGCTCCGTCAACGCCGGGGCGGAGAGCGTGACCACCACCTGGCTGGCCGCACCGTCCACGTCGAATGCGGCGAACCGGTCTGGGCCGAACAGAGCGGGCATCGCCGGTCCGCCCGGCAGTTCGCCGCGAGGAAGCGCGCCCAGTTCGCGCTCCACATGGTCGAGAGCGGTCGGTATGTCCACGTCGCCCACGAGGAGCAGCACCGCGTTGTTGGGCACGTAGTACGATCGGTAATAACGCAGGATCTGCTCGCGCGACATCGTGGCGATGGACGCCTCGGTCCCCAGGGCGGGAAGCGCGTAGGGTGAGCCCGCGAAGACATGACCCGCCAGGGCGCGCTCCGCGGCGTAACGCGGGCTGGTCCGGTCGCGGGCCAGCTCCTCAAGGACGATGCCGCGTTCCTTCTCCAGCTTCTCCGGCGGGAGGATCGAGTGGAACACCATGTCGACCTGGAGATTCAGCATTTTCGGGAAGTGCTCCCGGGGTGCGAGCATCATGTAGCAGGTGTAATCGTCCCGGGTGAAGGCGTTGTGGTAGGCGCCCATCAGGTCGGCCTCCTCGTAGATCTGCTCCTGGGTCCGGGTGGCCGTGCCGTTGAACAGCAGATGCTCCAGCATGTGGGAGATACCGCTGGACGACATGCCCTCGCCGCGGAGGCCGGTCTTCACCACCACGAACGAAGCGATGGCCGGATTGGTGTTGTCGGTGAGGATCACTACTTCCAACCCATTGGCCAGGCGGCGGCATACCGGCTCGGCCGCTGCGGCGAACGTCCAGGCGGCGGCCAGGCAGACCGGTAACAGCAGGAGCCGAAGTTTCGGGGTATTCATGCGGAGCACCTCCGGGTGGCTGCGATGATTGTACCGGATCTCCCCGGCTGTTTCCAGCACCGGCCGGCTAGCGCGGGGAAGCGGCGGGCCGGCCGAGGCGCCGGAGCCAGCCGGCCGCCTCGCGGATTTCCGGTGCGCCCAGCGCGGCGGCAACGGCTGTGTATGCGACCAGACCGGCCAAAGCGGCCGTTCCGGCCGCCAGGTACGGGTTCGCTCCGGCGAGGCGGTCAGCCGCGAGCAGTCCAGCGCCGATCCCGGCGGCGGTTGCGGGGACCAGCCGGGCGAAGAAGTAAGCATAGCCGTCGGCGGCGCCCGGGAAGCGGCGCCGCAGCAGTAGGATCAGCGCCACGACATAGACCGACACCGCCAGCGAGCTGACGCACGCCAGGCCGGTGGGCCCCCAGCGACCGCCGGCCCAGACATAGAACGGATAGGCCAGCGGGACGATTGCAGTACCCAGGATCGAGGGCACCCAGGTGTTGCCCAGCGCGTAGAAGCCGCGGGCGACGACGGTCTGGGCGGCCCAGGCCCACAGCCCCAGGGAGAAGCAGCCCAGGGCGACGCCGATGGCGGCGTGCTGGTCCGGTGCGATCCGGCCGCCGTACACGAGCATGGAGATCCCGCGGCCGGCACCTGTGAGCACCACCTGGGCGGCGAACGCCAGCACCAGCATCCGGCGGACGGCGCCGGCCAGCGTCGTGTAGGCCTGCGCACCCTCGCCGTGGGCGATCAGCCGGGTCAGGGTGGGGAAGGCGGCCACGCCGGTGGCCAGGCCGAACACGCCCATGGGGACGTACATCAACTGCTTGCCGTACTGGAGGGTGGAGACGGCGCCCGAACCGATGAGGGAGCCGAGGCGGCGCAGGATCCAGTCGTCCACCGCGACGATGGACCAGGCGATCATGATGGGGATCGATCGAACCAGATACGTCTTCAGATCGGGATGGTTCAGGCGCAGAATCGGCCGCCAGTCGAAGCGCTGGCGGAGGCAGCCGGCCAGCGGTAGGGCGAACGGTCCGATGGCGCTCCCCACCAGCACACCCCACGCGAATCCGTATCCGCCGGCGGCGGGGCCGCCGATGAGGCCGCCGGCAATGACGGCGGCGGTGTAACACAACGGGGCCAGGGCGGGGAGAAGGTGGCGGTCACGGGCCTGCAGCACCGCTGACAACAGGCCGCCCACCAGGTGGAATGCCTGGGCCGGCAGCATGATGCGGGTCAGGCGGACCAGGTCGGCCTGCTGGACGGCATCGAAGCCCGGCGCCACCAGCGGGACCAGTCGGGGCGCGGCCACCCAAAGGGCGGGGAGCAGGATCGCCAAGAGCAGCAGGATGAAATTGGCCGTCACGCTGAATGCTTCCCATGCCCGGCCTTCCTCGCCGCGCTCCAGGTACCCGTTGAAGATGGGGATGAAGACGATGGACAGGGCGCCGCCCGCCAGGAGGTAGTGAAAAAAGTCGGGCAGGGTGAAGGCGGTGAAGTAAACGTCGGCCGCCGCCCCACCGCCCAGCACCCGTCCGATGACGGCTTCTCGCACCAGCCCGATCAACCGCGAGAGCAGGATGGAACCGCCCCAGATCATGGACGCGATGGCGATGCGGCGGGACAATCAGCCCTCCTTCGACGAGGCGGCGGCGGCCGGGCAGGCAGCGTGTTTTTGCTGGATAACTCTTGTTTTGACAGGCATTTAACTTGACACTCGTAAGGTATTATAATACCATAATTTGGAAGATGCCACCATATTTGCCCGCACCGAGCCGGTGTGGGCGCAGACGATGCACGCGGCGGGCGGCGCAGGCCGCCGGGAGTGACAGCATGAAAGTCAAGGACATTGCCGCTCGGGTGAACTGCCCGTATACCGGCGACGGTGAGACGGAGATCCGTGCCGTCCGAAGCGTCGAGCGGGCCGGTCCTGGCGAGATCACCTTCGTGATGGACCGCAAGCACCAGAAGATCATGGCCGGCTCCAAAGCATCAGCCTTCATCGTGGCCGAAGATTTTCCGGCAGTGGAGGCTCCCACCATCCGCTCCCGGTTTCCGAACCACACCTTTGCGCTGGTCCAGGAGCTGTTCTACCAGCAGCCGCTGCCCAAAGGACCGCTGGTTCACCCGTCGGCAGTTGTGGCGCCGGACGCCGTCGTCGGCCCGGACTGCTACGTCGGCCCGCACGTGGTCATCGAGTCCGGTTGCCGCCTGGGCCGGAACGTGCGGATCCTGGCCAACACCACGCTCTACCCCGGGGTGAGCGTGGGCGATGACACCCTCATCCATTCCAACTGCGTCGTTCGGGAATACTGCCAGCTGGGCTGCCGGGTGATCCTCCAAAACGGGGTGGTCATCGGGGCCGACGGCTTCGGCTTCGCGCAGACCGCCGAGGGCGGCTACCACAAGATCCCGCAGGCGGGGCGCGTCATCGTCGAGGATGATGTGGAGATCCAGGCCCATACTTGCGTGGACCGCGGCACGCTCGACGACACCCGCATCGGCCGGGGCACCAAGCTGGACAACCTGATCCAGGTGGGCCACGGCAGCACCATCGGCGAGAACTGCGTGTTCGCCGGCCAGGTGGGCCTGGCAGGCACCACGACGGTGGGCAACAACGTCAAGGTGGGCGGCCAGGTGGGGATGGCGGGGCACTGCATCGTCGGCGACAACGCCGTCATCGAAGCCGGCAGCGCCGTCATCACCGACGTGGAGAAGGGCGCCGTGGTTGTAGGCGTTCCGGCCACCGACCACAAACTGTACAAGCGGTGCACCCTCGCGTTCTTCAAACTACCGGAACTGATGAACCGGGTGCGCGAGCTGGAGAAGGAAATCGAACGGATGAAGCATGGGCATGAATGACGCGACGGCCTTTTCGACGCCACACATCCTGGATGCACTGCAGCGCGTCCACCGGCAGCGCCTTTCCGGAGAGCTGTCGTTCCCGTACGGCGACGGGTTATGCACACTGACCGTTGCCGAGGGCGACATCGTCGCCCTGGACACGGTTACCGCCCGCGAGCGGCTGGTCCCCTTCCTGAAGGAGCGGGGCGCCGATCCGACGGATCTTCTCACCGGGGCCACCAATACGGTCAGCCTGGGGCGGATCGAACAGCTCCGCGCGCTGATCGCCGAATACATCGGCCGTCTGGTCAACGAACTGGCCAATCCGAAGCTGGCTGTACTGATCAACTTCAAGCCCAGCGTCACCGGCAGCCCGGACCGCGTCCGGCACAAGATCGCCAGTCTCCTGCTCCAGCTCTACGACCAGTGGCTCGACGGCGGCGTCATCGAAGCGCTGTTGCCCGACCGCCAGGTGCGGGTGCGAGTGGCACCCGACGCGATGAGTCGCATCCGGGGTCTGCCCCTGACCACCCGACAGGGCTTCCTGTTCAGCCGCCTGCACGACGGTCTGACTGTTGATGAGCTGGTGCGCTCTGGCGGGCTGCAAGAGGAAGAGGTCCTGCGCGCATTGCTGGCTCTGGATTTCATGGAGGTGATCACTCTCAAGCCAGGGGATGAATCCGGGCCGAAGGCTGTCCGGAACGAACCGCCGCTGGCCCGCCCCGCGGCGCCCCGGGCCGCGCCGCAACCGGCGCCGGCCACGGCCGTGCCGCGTCCGGCCCCCCGAGCCACACCACCGCCACAACGAGCCGCCACACTGCCGGCCGCCAATGCGACGGCCCCATCGTCCGAAACCGTTCCACCCGAGCTGATGGCCGAGTTGGAGGACCTGTTTATCCTGGCCCAGAACGGCAACCACTATGAATTGCTCGGAGTGGACTATCGCGCCGAGACCGACGAGATCAAGAAGAGCTACGTGGAACTCACCAAGCGCTTTCATCCCGACCATTTCAACCGATTCAACAACCCGGCGCTCCAGGCGCGGGTGGACGCGCTGTTCGCCCAGATCACCGAGGCGGCCGAAACGCTGAAGGACCCGGCGCGCCGCGCCAATTACAACGAAAAGTATGAGCTGGACAAGACAATGCTCAAACCCCAGAGCATTCCCGCCCGGGCGGGACCGGAGAAGGAGAACACCAAGTTATACGCTTACGAAGACCGCGAACACACCGCCAAGCAGCACTACACCCACGGCAAGGAGGCCTTCAAGGCCCAGAAGTTCTACGACGCCACCGAGCATTTTCGGCAGGCGGTGCGGATCTTGCCGGACGTGGCGGAGTACCAGTTCTGGCTGGGCCGGACCCTGTCGCTGAATCCCCAACGACACAAGGAAGCAGAGGAGCGCCTGCTCAAGGCGCAGGAGATGAAACCCGACCGGATCGAGATCCTTCTTGAGTTGGCGCGGTTCTACAACAAGATCAAGCTTCATATCCGCGCCCAGAAGTTCTACCAGCGGGTGTACGAGCTCAAACCCGACAACGAGGAGGCCCGGCAGGCCCTCGGGATCAAGAAAGAGCGCGGGCCTATCACCTTCAAGGGTCTGCTGAAGATGGACCTGAGGAATTTCCTGAAATCAGACGACGAGAAATAGCGCCGCGAAGGCTGCCTCGACCCGTGCGCGGTACAGAAACGCCAGCGGCCGGGTGTCGTACGCCAGGCCGGCCTGCAGGGCCTGTAGCCAGCGGAGGGCGTCATCCGGCTGCAGGAGGGGCGGGGGGCAGCCGGCGGCCAGCAGGGGAAACCACGCCGTCACCCGGACCAGGTGAAACAGGCCGGCGGGGAAGGGTGCGAGATCGGTCAGCCGCACCGAAATCAGCACGCTCTGGGCCACGGGGTGCAGCATGGCCACGGCGGGGGCGGCGAGCCACTCCAGCGTGGCGGCGAGATCGCCGGCCAGCCGGGCCGGGTCGGCGGCCAGGCCCGGTGCGGGGAATCCGGTGTGCGTGCCGCTCCGCCAGGGGTGACCGTCGTTCCACGCGCTGGACAGGTCGGCAAGATCCGCCAGCTGCAACGTGCCGCGTTCCAGGCAGTGAAAGAGAATATCCACGGAGCGAGCCAGGGCGCTTGCGATGTCGGCCGGAGGGCGGTCCGCGGCAGGCGCCAGCGGCGCCAGTCCAGCTTCGGCGGGGAGAATGACTTGGCGCGTGAATGACCGGAGCAATTCCCGGCGGCGCTCCGGCGCCGGGAATTGCTCGAGCAGCCGGGCGCTTGCGGCGTCGACGGCGGCGAAGTCGGCCAGGGTGCGGTCCCGGGGTTCCATGGAGGCATTGTAACCGGCGGCGGCTCCGGCCGCAACGGTCCGCTGGCCGGGCCGGCCGGCCGGCGCGCCGGCGCCTCAAATCAACCGTCGGCGCCGGCGGGGAACACGATGAAATCCTGTCGTCGGTAGCCGCGGTACCGACGGAGCACGGCGTCGCCGTCGCGGCTGCCGCTGTCGTTGGTGTTTCCCTCGATGCTCTCGAACCAGTCGGCGGCCGCGGCGGTGACGATGCCGGCGTGTGCCCAATCGCCGGGCGCCCGGCGCGTGAGGAATACGCTGCCGGCCGGGATGGCGGCGCGGTCGGCGATCCGCACGCCGGCGACCAAGAGGCCTGTGGCGGACCCCTCGGCGGCCAGCACGTCGCACGAGCAGGTGTAGCGCAACGGCGCGGACACGGCCAGGCACTCCGCCGCCTGGCGGATGACAAAGCTGACGAACGCCGCGCACCACGGCCAGCGGTCGCCCTGGCGGCCGCGGGTGTAGAGGCGCACCCAGGGGCCCCGGTTCCGGCCGCCCGCCTCGCGGGGCCGTGCCGCCAGGTGCCGCTGGGCTACCGCCGCCACCAGCGCGCGGAACGACCGGCCCGCCGGTGCGATGGGCCGGAGCGCCCCGGTCATGGGGGCGACCAGGGCGGCGAAGGTGCGCGGATCGGCCGCGCCGCTCACCGGCAGACCGGCGCCGGCCTGGAAGCCGCGCACCGCCGTCTCGGTGGCCGGTCCGAAGCCGCCGTCCACGCGGAGGCTCCAGCCGTTGAGGCAGAGCCATTCCTGGATCCGGCGCACGTCCGCTCCGCGGTGGCCGCGGCGCAGCACGGGCGGCGGCTGCAATTCTTTTTCCATGGACGATCTCCGGCGGGAGGTGTGAGCCATTTCAGCACAAACGCTGCGAAAACACCACCCGCCAATCACCGTTCCCGCAGACAGGCGGAGAGGAAGCGGGAATCCGATTCGGCGGGTTTGGGGTATACTATCGGCTATCCCTGGCCGGTGCGCGCCATGGCCGCCAGTCGGGAGGACACCTGAGGGAGGATGCCATGACCATCAACAATCTCCAGCCGGTGGTTGTGCCGCCGGCCGAGACGGCGGCCCAGCCGGTGAAGCGGGCCCGCGGCGCGCGGATGGCCGTGCTCATCGGCCCGGCCCAGGACGCGCCCCGGTTTGTCACCCGCCGCTTTCTCTTCGAGCCGGGCGGGCGCATCCCGCGCCATCGCCATCCCGACATCGAGCACGAGCAGGTGGTGGTCCGGGGCGAAATGGTGCTTGGCTTCGACGGCGGCGAGCGGACGGTGCGGGCAGGTGACGCCGTCTACATCCCCGCCGGTGCCGCCCACTGGTACGAGAATCGTGGCCCGGAGCCGGTGGAGTTCCTCTGCATTATCCCCCGCACCGCCGACTACGCCACGGAGTGGCTGGAGGACCCGCCGCCTGGCGCGGCGGAGTAGCTCCCCGATTGGTCGGCGCAGGCAAATAGCCCCCCGGCCGGTCTTGGCGGGAGGGCTGGTAATCCCACCGGGAGAAGGGTTGTTGTTAGCAGTTGACGTTGGCCTGGGATGCGTTCTTGTCGGTGATGCTGGAGTTGGCGCCGGAATCGAAATTGCGGAAATACCCCCTTTCCGGATCCTGCTGCGAGTCATGGTACACCGACAGGGCATCGCGGACGCCCCGCTCGCCGCTCAGAACGAATGAGTCGTCGGGCCGCCGGGTGATGGTGGCGATACCCGCATACTCGCCCGCGCCCTTGCCGGAGAGCACCCAGTAGATGAACGCCCCGGTGGTCGTGTTGCGGCAGAGTTTCGCCAGGCCGGCGTCGCCGACATACACGGCGTCAAACATCTCCGGCACATCGAGCACCGCGGTGATCCGGTCGGTCCGGAGCTCTACGTGGTTCGGGATGCCGTCGGTGTCGACGGCGCGGCGCCGAACACGGCGTCCTCGATGAGGTACGTGCCCATCCACGGCGCGTTCTTGAAGCCGTCCCAGGCGGCCTCGGCGAATTTGCCCGACTCCAGCACGTAGAACAGCCAGTCGTCCAGGTACTCCAGCCCCTCCTGCGGGAAGCCGGAACCGATGTTCTGGAGCCAGCGCTGGTTCTCCACCTCGTGGGCGCCCACCGGCGGGCTGGTGATCACCGGCAGGCCCAGCGCGGTGTAGAAGGTGAGTTCCGACGGCTTGGTCCAGATGATGTCGGTGTCGTGGAGGGCGGCGTCCATCTTCTCGAAATAGCCGAACTTGTCGGGCGCGAACACGACGTCGACGCCGTTGGCGATCCCCAGCCGCTCCAACTCCTGCATGAAGAAGGTGTACACCTCCATCCGGATCCCCGCCACGAGGAACACCCGCACTTCGCCTCGTTCGATCCGCCCGCGCAGCGCCTCCACGAGCTGGATGCCGATCTCCCGCTGGGCGCCGGCGCCGCCCACGAGGTACATGAGGGTGAGGGGCCGGCCCGACTCCTCCGTGATGTTGTCGATCCCGAGGTCTGCAGCCATCAGCGGCAGGTACTTTTGCCTGAATTTCAGCTTCGGGTCCAGGTTGGGGATGCGCCGGGCCAGGTCGCGCTTCAGTACGGGGCCCTCCTTGCCGCCCACCAGCGAGTCGGGGAGGGGGAAGCCCGTCTGGATGATGCGCTCGGGCGGCACGCCGTACTGGATGAGGCGGGTCCGGGCGTGGCGCGACGGGGCCAGGTAGGTGATCCGCGACTCCCTGGGCTTGGGGGGAACCCAGACCCGGTTGATGTCGGTGTCGGTGACCACGCAGAACACCCGCTCCAGACCGTGGTGGTCGGCGGCCAGCGCGGGGATGAAGTGGGTGGTCAGGATGGGCAGGTCCTTGAGGCGGATGTAGTCGACGAGGCTCTTGCACAGGCCGCCCCGGATCTTGCGGTGGAGGAACAGCGCCGTGGTGGTGGGCTTGGACAGGTCGCGGAACGGGAAGAACGGTGAGATCCGCTGGAAGCGGTCGTAGGCGTCGAAGAGCAGGTGCAGGGGGAAGGGGGCGTTGCGCAGTCGCGAGACGAACTCGTAGCCGCTGCGGGCGCGCTCCCAGTAGCGGTGCTCGTTGGGCGCGATGATCTGGTCGTTGTTGGCGGTCAGGATCCGCTCCTCGGCGATGGGCTGGAACGGGAAGGCGGCCCGCTGGTGCCCGTAGCCCATGTCCACCGAGATGACCCACGCCTTGCGCTCTTCGGTCATGTGCGGCCTCCGCGAGAAGGTGCATGCTGCGACAGGGGATTGTCCGCTCACAGGTTAAGCCATCCGGCGGGGTGATGCAACCGGAAATCGGTGGGACTGGCCGGAACACGCCCGCGCCCGTTGGATAAAAAAGGCCCGCGCGCGGCGCGGGCCCTGGGGGTCGAACTGGATGCGGCGGTCGATCAGTCGCAGGAATCCGGATTGTCCGTGGTGATTCGGTCGTAGAGCACGGAGTTGATCCGCTTGGCGCCCCACTTGAGATAGCCGGTGGCCCGGTTGATGTTGGTGGCGTGGTTGACATAGACGAGCCACGGGTTGCCGTCCTGGTTGTAGAAGTAGTAGCCGTAGTTGTAGGCCTTAAAGACGCCCGTGCCGCTGTACTCGCCGGCGCCGGTGCCGGTGAGGACGTGGTAGACGTAGTCGCCGGTGTCGCTGTTGATGCACAGCTTGGAGCGGCCGTAGTCGTCCACAAAGATCAGGTCGAACACGTCGCACACTTCGATCCGGCTGGCGGTGCCGGTGGGGCTGAAGCCTCCGGTCGAACCGCCCAGCTTGTAAATGGTGCCATCCAGCGCCACGGCACTGGTGCGGTAAACGGCCGGTGACGGGAACACCCCGCCGCTCGTCCAGGAAGCGGCGCCGGGTTGCCAGTAATAGGACTGATTGAGAACAGTCGCAAGATAATTGGTGACACCACCGGCCATCCACAACTGGGACTTGCCGCAGTTGACTTGGCAATAACCCATGCCCCACAGAGTGATGGGAATAGCCGGGACATCCGCGTTTTCAGCATTCCAGGAACCGGTGTTGAAATCGTAACACTGCGTGCTGGTCAGTTCGACACTGGTGGATGTGATGCCCCCGGCCACGCAGAGCAGTTTGCGGTTGTCGCCGGGGCGCCGGAAGATGAAGGCGCTGTGAAAATCCCGGGCCGTGGTGAAGTTGGGCAGCGAGGCCAACCAGGCGTTCGTGGCGGGATTGTACACGTACACCGTGCTCAGGTTACCTCCGCCCGGGTTGGTGGCACCGCCGGTCATGTAGAGGATGCCGGTCTCCGGATCGGCCACCCAGGCCGGGGCCCAGATGCCGGCGGGCGGCGCCGGGGTCCCCGTGGGTGTCTCATGGGTCCAGACGTTGGTGGCCATGTTGTACGACCACAGGCCGGTGAATCCGACGGTGGTGGAGTCACCGTACATGTACACCTTGGAACCGTAGACCGCCCCGGATCGCGCGTAGTTGACGCCGAACGGCGGCGCGGAGCCGGCGACCGTGGACCAGGCGTCGGTGGCCGGATTGTAGACGCGCACGTTGGCGTTGCCGCCGTATCCGGTGATGGACCAGGCCAGACCGTTGTAGGCGGCCACCACGTTGTCCATGCGGCCGCTGTCGGGCTCGGTGGCGATCAGCTCCCACGCCGCCAGGGCCATCAGGCTCTGGATGTCGGTGGCCGCGGAGATTCCCAGCCCAAGGGCGAGGACCGAGGTGGAGATCGTCTGACCCGGCGGCAGCGCCGGATCAGCCACCACCGTCACATCGATGGCGGCCTCGTCCCAGGCGCCCAGGTAGACGGATTCGGGACCGGAAATGAAGCCCTGGGCGTCGTCGATGACGTACTCCAGCCGGACCAGGCCGGGGGCGCCCGTCCGGTTGGCCAGCTTCAGGGTCACGGTCTGGGGCAGGCCGGGGGTGCAGGCGGTGGACACCAGGGGCTGGTCGAAACTGAGGCCGGTGGCCCGATCCGGCGCGGCCGTCTGGAGCGTCCGGGCTGTGGCCGGGGCCATCCGGAAGGGCTGGTCGGCGGTGCCGGTGGACACCCGCGGCTGGACGGATCGCAGATCGAGACCGCGGCGGCTGGCGTCCGCTCCCAGCGCGACACAGGTGGTCGCACCGATCAGGATCAGAGCCAAAAGCACGACAAACGGCCTGATGTGTGAGTTAAACATAGAGACTCCTTCTGCTAAAGATATATGAAGTCAAAGCTATGCTGATCTTGCCTCACACAGACGGGAATTGCAAGCGATTCCATGCCGTTACGGAGAGATTTCGGCAGGACGACCGGTGGTGCGGGAGCGAAAGAACAGGGCCCGCGCGCGGCGCGGGCCCTGGGGGTCGAACTGAATGCGGCAGTCGATCAGTCGCAGGAATCCGGATTGTCCGTGGTGATTCGGTCGTAGAGCACGGAGTTGATCCGCTTGGCGCCCCACTTGAGATAGCCGGTGGCCCGGTTGATGTTGGTGGCGTGGTTGACGTAGACGAGCCACGGGTTGCCGTCCTGGTTGTAGAAGTAGTAGCCGTAGTTGTAGGCCTTGAAGACGCCGGTGCCGGCGTACTCGCCGGCGCCGGTGCCGGTGAGGACGTGGTAGACGTAGTCGCCGGTGTCGCTGTTGATGCACAGCTTGGAGCGGCCATAGTCGTCCACGAAGATCAGGTCGTAACCGCCGCCCGTCAGGTAGGCGAGGGTGTTGATCCACAACTCCACACCGTCGAGCATGAAGTCACCGTCCTGATCGATGGCCAAAGGGGCGTCCATGAAGCCCCGCAAGATCGACCGGCCGTCATTGCCCAGGATCAGGGCGGCTGAGTATGAATCCGGGCTGGGCGTGTATCCGGCGAGAGCATCAAAACCCGGCTGACACATCAGCATTTGGCCATAGATACCATAATAGACAGTAGCGAACGTGAGGAAGTCCGGCACGGATTTGGGATCGGTGAAGATCGGATGACTCGGATCCCACTGGTAGATTGGCATGGGTGAACCAAGGTTGGACCAAATATTAGCACCCATGTTGGTGATAAGTGAGGGAGCATTCCCCGCGCGCCAAGTGTGCACATACAGGATTCCGCCGCTGAGCAGGTAATTTTCAAGGGCGGTGAACGTGGATGGGGGCGGTCCGTTGTTGTCGTTGGCGAAGATGACGATGTCCCACGCCTGGCTGGCGAGGGTTGTCTCGAACGCGGCGAAAGCCCCGTTGTAGATCGCCGTATAGGGCAGACCCCACCACTGCAGGGCCTGGTCCAGCAGGGTGTTCGGCGCCGGATTATACGGGTCGTCGGTGTAGACCAGGATGGACGGGGCGCCGGCCTTCAGAGTCGCAGGCCGCCACCGGTACCCGGCTTGAGGCGCCGTGGATTTTTCCACCGCGTTCTGCAGCCCCGCCGCCGGAGCACCCTTGAACAACCAGATCCCGGTTCCCCGGGTGAGGGCGGGCTTCAGTTCCAGCGGGCGATGCATGAAGTCCGCCGCCATCGCCGGGATGGCGAGGGCAAGGATGGCCACCCATGTGATCATCATGACTCGTACTTTTGACATATGATCAACTCCAAATAGGATTTCAAGATGATTGTATTATGGACGGCGGTTGCGGCAAGTCAATCTATATTTGATCGTGTGGAAAAACCTGTGACAACCTGCCGGCCGTTCCGGTCGGGATCGTGGAGCTCGCGGTGGGATTTCGTCACGACCTCAGACCAGGGTTCCGGACGCCTGTCCGCGGGAGTCAATCGTGCGGATCCGGACGTCGACGGCGGTGTTGGGCGGGAGTGCCTCGGCGAGGGTCAGGGTGATGTAGTTCTCGGTGAGCGCCTGGCTGCCGGCGAACCGGCCGCCGCTCCGCAGGACGAGGGCGGGGAGCGCGCGGCCGAGGCATGCCTCCAGGTGCCGCCGGCGTTTCTCCTGGCTTACGCCACGCAGGATGCGCGTTCGCCGGGCTGTTTCCCGTTCGGGCAGGCGGCCGCGCATGGCGGCGGCCGGCGTGCCGGGCCGCGGCGAGAAGGGGAACACGTGCAGGTAGGTCAGGGGCGACGCGGCGACGAGCGCCGTGGTTTCCTGGAACTCCGCCTCGGTCTCGCCCGGGAACCCCGCGATCACGTCGGCGCCCAGGGCGGCCAACGGCCGGAGCGCCGCCAGCCGCCGCACCACCGCCAGGTACTGGTCCGGCGTGTACGGCCGGCCCATGCGCGCGAGCACCGCCGCCGACCCGCTCTGGAGGGGCACGTGGAAGTGGGGGGCCAGCCGCGGCTCGCGGCCGATGAGCGCCAGGAGCGCCGCGTCGAACTCCAGCGGCTCCACGGAGCTGAGGCGGACGCGGCCGATGGGCGTGTCGCGCAGCAGCCGCTCCAGCAGGTCGGTCAGTGAGGCGGGCGGCGTGAGCGTGTGCCCGTAGCGGCCCAGGTGAATCCCCGTGAGGATGATCTCGCGGGCGCCGGCCGCGGCCAACGCCGCGACGCGGGCCGTCACCGCATCGGGGGTCGCGCTGCGCTCGGCGCCCCGCACGGCGGGGACGATGCAGTAGGCGCATGCCGCGTCGCAGCCGTCCTGCACCTTGACCATGGGCCGGGTGTGCCCCCGCCACGCCACGGGGACATCCATCGCGGCGGCAGGAGCCGAGCCGGTGCCGCCGGGAACCGTGCGGCCCGCGGCCAGCGCTGCGACCAGCCGGGCCGGGTCGCCTGTGCCGGCCACAACGCTGACGCCGGGCAGCGCCGCGGCGTCCTGCGGGGCGCGCTCGGCGTAGCAGCCGGTGACCGCGAGCCGGGCCGACGGATGGGCGCGATGCAACCGCCGCACCGTCTGACGGAGGTCGGCGTCGCCACGATGGGTGACGGTGCAGGAGTTCAGGATGATGAGGTCGGCGGCGGCGGGGTCAGCCACGGCGACATGCCCGACGGCGGCCAGGGCGTCGGCCAGGCCGTCGCCGTCGGCCTGGTTGACGCGGCAGCCGAACGAATGCAGGTAGAAGCGCATCGCGGACGCCTCGGGAAAAAAGGGATGGCTCAGGCGCCTCCGCCGGAGCCGAGCTGCTCGCGGAGTTGGCGGGACTGCTCCGCCACCGCGTCGGCCTGTTCGGCCTTGAAGCGGTCGAGGCGGGCCGCCAGCGCCGGGTCGGCCAAGGCGAGGACCTGGGCGGCGAACACGGCGGCGTTGCGCGCCCCGGCCTTGCCGACGGCCATGGCCGCCACCGGCACGCCCGGCGGCATCTGCACGGTGGCCAGCAGCGCGTCCATCCCTTGCAGGGGCGACGAGTCGATGGGCACGCCCACCACGGGGAGCGTGGTGTGGGCGGCGACCACCCCGCCGAGGTGGGCGGCGGCGCCGGCGCCCACCACGATCACCCGCAGGCCCCGCTCTCGGGCGGTGGCGGCGTAGCGGGCGGTCTTGTCGGGCGAGCGGTGGGCCGAGGAGACGTCCACTTCGTAAGGGATCCCCAGCTTGGCCAGGGTGTCGAGGCAGCCCCGCATCACCTCGAGGTCCGACAGGCTCCCCATGAGCACGCCCACCACCGGTTGTTCCATCGCCTGCACCTCCGGACGGTTTCAGCGGGTATTTCACCACAAAGTTCTGCTCAACTCAACGGATTCGGCCGCAGCCCCGGACGGGCCGCGCCATCCCTCCCGCCGGATGGTGCATCAAACACTGAGTCCAGCCGCGCACCCACGATCCGTGACGGGCGGCAGTTGACACGATGCCGGATCGCGGGGCATGATGGGCCGTCGCTCCGGCCCGGCGGCGGCCGCGCGTTCAGACGGTCAACTGGGAGTCGCAATGGCGAACATTCTGAAAGCGCCCGAACCCGTCCTGCAGTGCATGGACATGATCGGGGGCAATCATCTCGACAGCTATCTCATCCGCACCCCCGGCCTCGACGTCTGGGTGGACAGCCGGCCTCACCAAACGGACGCCGGCGGCGACGTACACCTCCTGTCCGTGTGCGGCTCGGGCCGGGTCACCCGCATGGTCATGGCCGACGTGGCCGGTCACGGCGAGACCTCCCAGGAAACGGCCCGGATGCTGCGCCGCCTGGTCCGGGAGCACATCAACTACCTGGACCAGTCCCGGCTCGTGCGCGACGTGAACCAGGCGTACAGCCGGCACGTCCATGTGGGGCGGTTCGCCACCATGCTGTTCATGACCTACTACGCCCCCACCGGCCACCTGATCGTCTGCAACGCCGGCCATCCGCGTCCCTTCCATTACAGCGGCCGGTTGGGGCGCTGGCGGCCGCTGGACCACGCCACCCCCGACACCGGTCCGTCGATCCGCGAGGAGAAGGGATCTTACGGCTTCCAGCGGGTGGCTAACCTGCCGTTGGGCATCATCCCGGACACCGAGTACATCCAGTTCGAGGTGCATCTGGATCCCGGTGACCTCGTCGTGGCCGCCACCGACGCCTTCATCGAGGCCCGGGGGCCCGAGGGCGACGAGTTGGGCGAACTCGGCCTGCTGGCGCTGCTGGGCGAACTGCAGGTGGGCGAGCCGGTGGCATTCGGCCCGGCGCTCCTGGCGGCGGTGGACCGCTTCCGTGCCGCCGCTCCGCCTCAAGACGACCAGACGCTGCTGGTGGCCCGGCGGACCTACGACCCTCCTCCCAAAGGGGGCTTCGCAATGATCGGTCGCCTGCTGAACCGTCTGTTGCGGCGCGCGTAAAGCGGCGCAAGTGGCGGTGAAAATCCGAAGCTTCTGAAATTCTTCAGCGGTATCGCCGCAGACCTTTCAGGGCGATGTCCCGGCGGTAGTGCATCCCCTCAAAATAAATCTGGGACGCCGCCTCGTAGACGCACATCACCGCCGCATCCAGGTCGGCGCCGCGGGCGGTCACTCCCAGCACCCGGCCGCCGGCGGTCACGAAGCGGTCCCCCTCGCGCCGCGTGCCGGCGTGGAATATCGTCACGTGCGGCTGCTGGCCGGCGAGTTCCAACCCATGGATCGGCCGGCCTTTGGCGTACTCGCCCGGGTAGCCGCCCGAGGCCAGCACCACGCAGACCGCCGGCCACGGGTCCGTCTCCAGCCGGACGCGGTCCAGCCGGCCCTCGGCCAGCAGGTGGAGCGTCTCGGCCAGCGAGCCGCGCAGGCGGGGGAGCACCGCCTGGGTCTCGGGATCACCGAACCGCACGTTGAATTCCAGTACCCGGGGGCCGGCCGCGGTGAGCATGAGCCCGGCATAGAGCACCCCGCGGAAGGGATGACCCTCGACCGTCATGCCGCGGACCGTGGGGCGGATGACCGTGTCGAGGACGGCGTCGGCCAGACCCGGCGGCAGGATCCGGTCGTCGGAATAGGCGCCCATCCCGCCGGTGTTGGGGCCGCGGTCGTCGTCGAACACCCGCTTGTGGTCCTGGGCGGGGGGCAGCGGCACGACGTGCTCGCCGTCGGTCAGGGCCATGAACGAGGCCTCTTCGCCCTGGAGGAATTCCTCCACCACCACCCGGTCGCCGGCGGCGCCGAAGCAGCGCCGCTCCATCATCTCAGCCAGGGCGGCCTGCGCCGCGGACAGGTCGGCGGCGATCACCACGCCCTTGCCGGCGGCCAGCCCGTCGGCCTTGATGACCACGGGGAACTCGAACCGGCCCGATTCCAGGGAGCGGCGGGCGCCGGCGGCCCGGTCGTGCACCTCGTAGCGGGCGGTGGGGATGCCGTGGCGGGCCATGAAGTCCTTGGCGAAGATCTTGCTCCCCTCGAGCCGGGCGGCGGCGGCGCCGGGTCCGGCCACCGCCACGCCGGCCGCCGCCAGCCGGTCGGCCAGGCCCGCCACCAGCGGGGCCTCCGGCCCCACCACCACCAGGTCAAAACGTCCGTCGACGGCGAGGCGGACCAGCGCGTCCACGTCCGCGGCGTCCACCGCCGCCCGCGCGGCGGGCGGACACATGCCGTCGCTGCCGGGGGCGGCGGTCACCGCCGTCACCCCCGGGTCCTGCGCCAGGCGCCAAACAAGCGCATGCTCGCGACCGCCGCCGCCGATGACGAGGATGTTCATACCGGTGGCCGACTCCTAGGCGGACGCTTTGGCCCGGCGGGAATCCCAGTATAGGAACCCGCACAGGCCGATGAACATGATCAGCGAGATCACCTGCCCCAGGATGTCGTTGCGCTCGCCCACCGCGAGGTCGATGTACGGGTGGAGGCCGGCCAGCACGACGAGCGCGCCCACCACGCCCATGATGGCGCCGCCGGCGATGAAGCCGCTCGCCAGCAGCGTGCCTTTCTGGACGCGGGCCTCGGAGACTTTTTCGTCCTTGCTGCTCTTGGCCACCCAGTGGGAGATCAGGCCGCCGACGAACAGCGGCGTGTTGATTTGGAGCGGCAGGTACATGCCGATGGCGAACGCCAGGGGCGGAATTTTCATCATCTCGAGGAGGATGGCGAGCACGAGGCCGACCCCATAGAGCAGCCAGGTCACCGGCTGGTTGTCGAAGATGCCCGACAGGATGGTGGCGAACAGATTGGCCTGCGGCGCGGGCACCACGTCGGTGTTCATGAAGCCGGAGATGAACTGGCCGGTGGCCGCATCAGGCCTGCCATAGGCAAAGTGGATGAGCAGCACCGTCAGCACCACCCCCATGGCGGCGAACAGGGTGCCGATGACCTTCGACAGCTGCTGGTAACGCGGAGTAGAGCCGAGCCAATAGCCCGCCTTCAGATCGGTGACGAACCCGCCGCTCAGGGCCAGGGCGGTACAGACCACCGCGCCCATGACGATGGCGGCGAACTTGCCGAAGTCGCCCTGCAGGCCCACCGACACCAGGGCGGTGGAGCCGATGATCAGGGTGACCAAGGTCATGCCGGAGATGGGATTGTTGCCGGTCATGGCCGTGGCCAGCGCGGCCACGGTGGTGAACAGGAACGAGAAGATGAACACGATCACGAGGCCGGTGAGCGAGATGGCTACGGCCTTACTCGCGGAGGCCGGGTCCTGGCTGATGAGGTAGAAGAAGAAGGCGCCCACCGCGACGGTGCACACGGCGATGCCCATGAGCACGGTGCTCATCTTCAGATCGCGGTCGGTGCGCGCGGTGGCCGCGGCGTGGGTGTGGGGATGGAAGATCTGCTGGAAGCCCAGCGAAAAGGCCTTGTAGATAGTGGGGAGCGACTTGATGATGCCGATGATCCCGGCGCCGGCCATGGCGCCCACGCCGATGCGCTGGGCGTAAAGACGGAACACGTCGCCCGCCGACATGCCGGGGATGAACTCGGGGAACCCGGGCAGCGGCGCCGGCGGGATGGCCAGGGCGCTGACGTGCTGGCCGAAGTGGTAGATCAGGGGCACCATGATCAACGTGGAGAAGAGGCCGCCGGCACAGATGATGGCCGAGTAGCGCAATCCCGTGATGAAACCGAGGCCGACGATCAGGCTGACGGCGTTGATGCTCACTGTGGCCTTGGTTGTGGTGGCCAGGTGGCGCACGAAGGGGATGAACTGGAAGTTGATGATCTCAGACCAGGCCCGGACACTGGTGGCCAAAAAGTCGTAGACGCCGCCGATGCAGGCGGCGTAGACCAGGGTGCGGGCCTGCTCACCGCCCTTCTCGCCGGAGACGAACACCTCGTTGATCGCGGTGGCCTCCGGGAAGGGGAGTTTGCCGTGCATGTCGGCGACGAAATAGCGCCGCAGCGGGATCAGGAAGAGCAGCCCCAGGAAGGCGCCGAGCACCGAGACGATGTACATGGTCAGGACCATGGTCAGGGTGCCCGGCGCGACGTTCATGATGTACAGGGCCGGCAGGGTGAAGATGGAGCCGGCCACAATCAGGCCGGACGCTCCGCCGATGCTCTGGATAATAACGTTCTCCAGGATGGTATTGCGGCGCTTGAACATTTGCGACAGGCCCACCGCCAGGATGCTGATGGGAATGGCCGCCTCGAACACCTGCGCGACCTTGAGACCGGAATAGGTCGCGGCCACAGAGAAGAGCAAGGTCATGAGGATGCCCGTGATCACCACGCGGGCGGTGAACTCGGGCATGACGGCGTCGGCGGTCACGTACGGGACGTACTGCTCCCCGGGCTCCAGGGGACGGTAGGCGTTTTTGGCCAAGCTCCGGCTGGTGGGTTCCATGAGGTTCCTCCGCGTCGGTTAAGTGTCGGTTGCGTGCTCCAGCATGAACTGGTGCAGGTCCATCAGGGTCGCCAGAGCGGTGGCGGTGTAGCCGCCGTACCAACTCAGCAATTCGCCCCGCACCAGAAAGACCTGATCGGTCGCGACGCGGAAGTCCGCCGCCACGACCGGAATCATCTCCTCGTCGAAAGGATAGGGCTCGGTGGGCAGCAGCACCCGCAGGTCGGGACCGCCGGGGACCAGCGCCGTTTCGAAGCGGATGTAGCGCTCCGGCGCCTCGTCCAGGACGTTCTGGAAACCGCATTCCCGGAGCAGCGCGGCGATGTAGGTGTTGCGGTTGAACGTCATATACGGGTGCCGCCAGACGGGGCAGAGCACGGGGATGGGCACCTGCCATGAGCGGCTGGCCCGCTCTCGGCAGGCGGCCAATATCTCCGCCTGCGCCGCAGCGATGTCGGAGATCCCGAAGACTGCACCCAGTTCGGCGAAGAGGCGCGCCACGTCGTCGAGACTGGTGGGCAGGACCGCCCACACCGGCACCCCCCGGTCGAGGAGGGCGCCGGCGTGCGCGGCCCGGTTTTCCTCCATGTCCATGAACACCAGGTCCGGTTGGAGGGCCAGCACCCGCTCCACGTCCGGGTCCTTTGGGCCGCCGACGGCGGGAACGGTTGCGGCCAGTTCCAGCGGGCGCAGGCAGAAGACGGTGCGGCCCGCCATCCGATCGGCAAGGCCCAGGCCGGCCAGGGTGTGGCTCAGGCTGGGCACCAGCGAGACCACCCGACGGGGCGGGCGGTCAAACCGCCATTCCCGCCCGGCGGCGTCCGTGATGCGGACGGGCGCGGTCATGCGCCGTCTCCCGCCGCCGGCCGCGGGGCGCGGGTGAACAGGTTGTACTTCAGGATGCACCAGAGGGCCCGGACTCCGTCCTTCCAGCCGATCTTCTTCCCCTCCTCGTAGGTCCGGCCGTAATAGGAAATGCCCACCTCGTAGATGCGGCAGCGCAGGCGAGCCAACTTGGCGGTGATTTCGATCTCGAAGCCGAAGCGGTCCTCCCGCAGCTCGAAGCGGTGGAGCAGCTCCCGGCGGAACACCTTGTAGCAGGTCTCCACGTCGGTCAGGTTCAGGTTGGTCAACATGTTGGACCAGAGGGTGATGAAGCGGTTGCCCAGCATGTGCCAGAAATAGACCACCCGGTGGGCGGAACCGCCCATGAACCGCGAGCCGTAGACGACGTCGGCCTTGCCGTCGAGAACGGGCTTGAGCAGGATGGCGTATTCCTCGGGGTCGTACTCCAGATCGGCGTCCTGAACCAACACCCAGTCGCCGGTGGCGCGTCCGAAGCCGGTGCGCAGGGCCGCGCCCTTGCCGCGGTTCCGCTCATGGCGGAGGACCACGACGCCCGGCAGCTCCCGGGCCAGCTCGGCGGCGAGATCGCCCGAGCCGTCCTGCGAGCAGTCGTCAACCAGAATGATCTCTTTCTCGATCCCGGGCAGAGTCACCGCGTGAACGCGGCGCAGGATCTCGGCCAGGGTGTGCCGCTCATTGTAGAAAGGAATGACCACCGAGAGCTTCATGTGCCGTCCGTCTGGGAAATTGAAGGCGTATTGTACCATCTTTCGTCAAATCAGGCCTCTTTTTGTCGGTCGGCGGCGCGGGCGGGAAGACGCCCGCCCAACCGCCGAAAAGTCGGATGACAAGCCCCGGATTTTCATGTAGAGTGTCCCTTTGTGCAGGTGACACCATGGCCGCACGCAGCCAATTACTGAAAACACGCAACATCGGCATCATCGCCCACATCGACGCCGGCAAGACGACGGTGACGGAGCGGATTCTGTACTACAGCGGCAAGATCCATCGCATCGGCGAGGTCCATGACGGCACCGCCACCATGGACTGGATGGTCCAGGAGCAGCAGCGCGGCATCACCATCACGTCAGCGGTTACCAGTTTCCCCTGGGGCGACCACCAGATTCAGCTTATCGACACCCCGGGCCACGTGGATTTCACCATCGAGGTGGAACGCAGCCTACGGGTGCTGGACGGCGCGGTGGTGGTTTTCTGCGCGGTGGGGGGCGTGGAGCCTCAGTCCGAGACGGTCTGGCACCAGGCGGACAAGTACCACGTGCCGCGACTGGCTTTCGTCAACAAGCTGGACCGCGCCGGCGCCGACTTCTTCGGGGTAGTGGATCAAATGCGCCACAAGCTGGCCGCCGTGCCGCTGCCGCTCCAGCTGCCCATCTTCCACGGCGACCGCCTCGAGGGCGTGGTGGACCTGGTTGAGAGCCGCGCTCTGGTCTGGAAAGACGAAGATCTCGGCGCCGAAGTGGTGGCGGAACCGGTGCCCGACGCCGTGGCGGCGGAGGTCGAACACCACCGCGAGCGTCTGGTGGAAATCCTGGCGGACCACGACGACACCATCGCCGAGCGCTTCCTCGACGGCGCCGAGGTGAACGCCGGCGAATTGCGGGCGGCCATCCGGCGCGCCACCCTGAACCTGCAGTTGGTGCCGGTGTTCTGCGGCGCCGCGCTGCGCAACAAGGGGATTCAGCCGCTGCTCGACGGCGTCTGCGCCTACCTTCCGTCACCGCTGGATATGCCGCCTATCCGGGGCCACGTGCCGGACACCGGCGCGCCGGCGGAGCGGCATCCTGACCCGGCGGAGCCTCTCTGCGCGTACGTGTTCAAGGTGATGATGGAAGAGGGTCGTCGCATGTGCTTCCTGCGCGTCTATTCCGGCCGGCTGCAGGTGGGGCAGGCGGCTTATAACGCCACGCAGAAACAGGCGGAGCGCGTGGCCCGGATCTTCCAGCTGCACTCCAATAAGCGGGCGCGGCTTGACGAGGCCGAGGCGGGCCATATCGTGGCGGTGATGGGGTTCAAACTCGCCGGCACCGGCGACACCCTCTGCGACGAGGAGCATCCCATCCTGCTGGTGCGCATCGACGCCTATGAGCCTGTGATCTCCATGGCGGTGGAGCCCCGGCGCAACGCCGACCTCGAAAAACTCCAATTGATGCTCCGGAAATTCGCCGACGAGGATCCCACATTCCATGCCCACGATGATCCGGATACGGGCCAGACCATCATCTCCGGCATGGGCGAGCTGCATCTGGAGATCGTGACGGACCGCCTCCGCACCGAATATGGTCTGGAGGTGAATGTCGGCAAACCTCAGGTGGTGTACCGCGAGACCGTCTCGGCCGCGGCCGAAGGCGCCGCGGTCTTTGAGCACGAGATCGCCGGCCGCGACCACTACGCCGCCGTCACCCTGCGGGTGGAACCGCTGGCGCGGGGCTGCGGCAACCAATTCTCCAGCCAGGTACCCCGCGACAGCATCCTTGGTTTTGTGTACGAGGCGATCGAGACGGGCGTCCGCGAGGCTGCGTTCGGCGGGGTGCTGATGGGCTACCCCGTGGCGGATGTGGCCACCACGCTGCTGGCGCTGGAGCAGCGCGAGGGCCAGGCGTCGGACATCGCCTTCAAGGCCTGCACCATGAAGGCGTTCGCACTGGGGGTCCAGGCGGCCGGCCCGGTGCTCATGGAGCCCATCATGAACGCCGAGGTGCTGGTGCCGGAGGAGTTTCTGGGCGGCGTGGTGGGCGACCTGAGCGCCCGGCGGGGGAAGGTGCAGAAGATCACCCCTCGCAAGAACCTCGCCGTCGTCGACGCCCAGGTGCCGCTGTCCGGGATGTTCGGATACTCCCGTGCGGTCCGCACCCTGAGCCAGGGCCGGGCCACCTTCACCATGCAGTTTTCCCATTTCGAAGTGATGACCGGCTCCGGCGCGTAAGTCCACACGCCCCCGCCCGGGTCGAGGCGCACGATGTCCCACGAAACAATCATGTGGCTGGTGTTCGGTGTGGCCGTGAGCGGCATGCTGGTCCTGGATCTGGGCGTGTTCCACCGGCGGGCGCACAAGGTGTCCATTCGCGAAGCGCTGGTCTGGAGTGCGGTCTGGATTGCACTGGCCCTGGTGTTCGCGGTCGGGGTCTGGTTTGAGCTGGGGCGGGAGCGGGCGCTGGAGTTCCTCGCCGGGTATATCATCGAGAAGTCGCTCAGCGTCGATAACCTGTTTGTCTTCCTGGTGATCTTCTCCTATTTCGGCGTGGCGCCGCGCTACCAGCACAAGGTGCTGTTCTGGGGCATCCTGTCTGCGCTGGTGTTCCGCGCGGCGTTCATCGCCGCCGGTGTCACCCTCATCCGCCAGTTCCACTGGGTGATCTATGTGTTCGGCGTGTTCCTCGTCTACAGCGGGGTGAAGCTCTTCTTTCAGAAAGGCCACGAGATTCACCCGGAACAGAACCCCATCCTCCGGCTGCTGCGCCGCTTCCGCCGACTGTTCCCCATCACCAAGCGCTACCTGGGGGGGCGCTTCCTGTTCCGGCGCCGCGGCGCCTGGGTGGGGACGCCGCTGCTGGTGGTGCTGATCATGATCGAGACCAGCGACATCGTCTTCGCTGTGGATTCGATCCCCGCCATCCTGGCCATCACCACCGACCCGTTCGTGGTGTACACCTCCAACGTGTTCGCCATTCTGGGCTTGCGCGCCCTTTACTTTGCCTTGGCCGGCGTCATGGAGGTCTTCCACTATCTGCACTACGGGCTGGCGTTCATCCTGGCGTTCGTCGGGGCGAAGATGCTGTTGGCCGACGTCTACAAGGTCCCGGTTCCCGTCGCCCTCGGCGTGGTCGCGGTCATCCTGGCGGGCTCCGTGGTCGTTTCCCTTCTCCGGCCTCCCTCCTCCTCCAAAGACCCCGAGCCGCCGGCTGCCCTGACCGGTGATCGGGTGACCTCCGCGAAGGAGTAGTGGCCCGCCGCCTGCAGTAACGCCGAGTTGGGCCCGATATCCAGAGACCGCGAGCATGCGGCTGCGGCGATATAAACTGAGCGGCGCCCCCGATCTGTGTTATAGTGTCTTTGTAACCGAAACCGGAACCGCGATCACGCAAGCTATTTCACCGCCGCCTCCAACGACAACGCACAGGATCAAGCGATGCAACGACTGGCCGCCGTGCTCAGAGAGGATGTCTGTCGCCAGATCGGAGAGATCGGCGAGGCCGATGTCCTGGTGGGCATTCCCAGCTTCAACAACGCCCGCACCATCGGTCACGTGGTCCGGGCGGCGCAGGCCGGCCTCGGCAAGTACTTTTCGTCCTGCCGGGCCGTGTTGGTGAACTCGGACGGCGGTTCCACCGACGAGACCCTGGATGTGGTCCGCCAGGCGTCGGTGGATTTCGGCACGGTGCTCGTCCAGAACCAGGTGCAGCCCCTGCATAAGATCCTGACGCCGTATGTCGGATTGCCGGGCAAGGGAAGCGCGTTCCGGACCGTTTTCGAGATCGCCCGGGCGCTGAAGGTGAGGGCTTGCGCCGTCGTGGACTCGGACCTGCGCAGCATCACCCCCGAGTGGTTTGAGCTGCTGCTGCGGCCGGTGCTGGACAGCGGCTTTGATTACGTGGCGCCCTACTATCACCGGCACAAGTTCGACGGCACCATCACCAACACCATCGTCTACCCGATGACCCGTGCCCTGTTCGGCAAGCAGATTCGCCAGCCCATCGGGGGCGATTTCGGCTTCTCGGGTCGCCTGTCCGAATTCTACGCCAACCAGGACGTCTGGGAAAGCGACGTGGCCCGGTACGGGATTGACATCTGGATGACCGGCACGGCCGTGGCCAAAGGGTTCCGTGTCTGTCAGTCGTTCCTGGGCGCCAAAATCCATGACCCGAAGGACCCGGGCGCGGATCTCAGCGCCATGCTGCACCAAGTGGTGGGGGCGCTCTTCAGCCTGATGGAAACGTACCGGTTGTCCTGGCAGTCGGTGGTCGGGTCCATGTCGGTGCCCACGTTCGGATTCGTTTATGCGGTGGGACTGGAGCCCGTGTCGGTCAACCTGGCCGGCATGCTGGACAAAATGCGCATGGGGGTTCGGGAACTCCGGGACGTTTACTGCCAGATCGTCTCGCCGGAAAGCATGGCCGGTCTCGTCGCGGCCGCCGACCTGAGCGACGAGCGGTTTGTCCTGCCCGACGAGGTCTGGGTGCGGCTCATTTACGATTTCGCCCTGGCCTGTCATCGGCGGACCATGAACCGGGAACACCTGATCAAATCGCTGACCCCGCTCTATCTGGGCAAAGTGGCCTCGTTCGTGATCGAGTGCCGGGACAGCGACGCCGCCGCGGTCGAGCAGCGTCTGGAAGCACTGTGCCAGGCGTTCGAGCGGGACAAGCCCTACCTGGTCTCCCGCTGGGAACCGCAGCACTGATTCCACCGAGGAAGGTGCAGCCATGAAAGAAATCTGGGAACGGATCATTGTGGAGCCGTTTGAGCGCTTCGTGGGCATGATCGCCTCGTTCCTGCCCAACCTTCTGGTGTCGCTGATCCTGATCGTTGCGGGCATAATCTGCGGCTGGCTGACCAGGCAGGTGATCACCGGCCTGCTCCGGGTGGTGAAGGCGGACCGCTTTTTCAAGAAATCGGGCATGATGCAGGCACTGGAGCGGAGCGGGCTCAAGGACAGCCCGTCCCGGCTCATCGGCCAGTTGGCAGGCTGGCTGGTGGTGCTCGTCTTCACCGTGATCGCCCTAACCGCCCTGAAGGTACCGGCGGTCGAAAATCTGCTCAGCCAGATGCTGCTGTACCTGCCCAATCTGTTTGTGGCCGTCGTGATCCTGATGATCGGCTTCATTCTCGGCAACTTCCTGCAGCGGACCGTGCTGATCGCCGGTGTCAACGCCGGAGTGCGGCTGGCCCGGACGGCCAGCCGGTGCGTCCAATACGGCGTGTATTTTTTCGCGACGGCGATGGCGTTGGAACAACTGGGCATCGGACGCGAGACGGTTCTCATCGCGTTTGCAATCGTGTTCGGGGGCGTGGTGCTGGCGCTGGCGCTGGCCTTCGGCCTGGGTGGGCGGGCCATCGCCCGGGAGTACCTGGAGCGGTTGATCAAAGGCGGAGATGAAGAGCCGGATGATTTCCATCATCTGTAGGCACGTCCCGTGCACCGGTTTGCGGTTCGATCGCCGGCGGGCCGAGGCGGGACCGATGAGGTGGGTGCATGCATGATACCGCAACGCAGTGGGTGGTATTCACCGATCTGGACGGAACACTGCTGGACAAGCAGACTTACTCCTGGTCCGCCGCGCGGAGCGGGCTCGAACTCCTGGCCGGCCGGAGCATCCCCCTGGTGTTGGTGACCAGCAAGACCCTGGCCGAGGTGGAACCCCTGCGGCGGGACATGCAGTTGAACGACCCGTTCATTGTGGAAAACGGGGCCGCCGTGTTCCTGCCGCCGGACGGCGGAGGGCCCGAAATGGCTGATCTGTCGGAGGTGGCCGGGTACCGCTGTCGGCTGTTCGGCCGGACGTACGCGGAAGCACGCCGATTTCTGGTCAGCCAGGCGGCGCGGCTGGGTGCGCGCGGATTCGGCGATATGACCATCGACGAGATCTCGGCCCGAACGGCGCTGCCGCCCGACGCGGCGGGCCGGGCGGCGGCACGGCTCTTCACCGAGCCGTGCGCGGTGGAACCGGGCCGGCTCGCCGAACTCGACGCAATCGCCCGCCGGGCCGGCTTCAGGATTCTGGAAGGCGGACGGTTTTGTCACGTCGTGGCTGCGGGGCAGGACAAGGGGACGGCCGTGCGGTGGCTGATCGCAGCTTACCAGCGGCGATGGCCCGGCCGGAAAATCGGGACGGTGGGCATCGGAGACAGCCCCAACGACTTGGATTTTCTGTCAGTCGTGGATGTGCCGGTGCTCGTCCGGCGCCCTGACGGCACGCACCTCAGGGCTGACGGTCTGCCCCGGGCTCTGCTGGCGGCCGCGATCGGACCGGCGGGTTGGAACCTGGCGATCCACCAATTGCTCGGCGACCGCCGCTGAGGCTGCGGAAATGCCGTCGTTCCGGCACGGCGTCGCAGCCGGGCGAAAAGCGACAAACGGGAGTATGCCATGAGTGATTTCTTTCAGAACGGAGTCATCACTACCCTGCCCATCCTGGGAGACCATCCGGTCGAGGAAATGGAAGCGGAGCTCCGGAGCCATGCCGTGACCAGCAAGATCGCACTCCTGCTGCCTGCACTGGTCACCGAGTTCGAAGGGCCGGCGATGAAAAAGATCCTAAAACAGCTGCAGGGCGTCGACTATCTGCACCAGGTCGTCGTGTCGCTGGACCGAGCTGAACGGGCGCAGTTCGTTGACATTCGGGACTACCTGCGACGGCGACTGCCGACGGTGCAGGTGGTTTGGCACGACGGCCCCCGGATGCAGGCGATCTATCAGCGGTTGCGACGCGAGGATTTTCCGGTGGACATGCCCGGCAAGGGGCTGTCCGTGTGGATGACCTTGGGATATATTCTGGCGCAAGGAGATGTGGACGGGATCGCGCTGCACGACTGTGACATCACCAACTACGACCGGAACCTGCTCGCGCGCCTTGTCTATCCGCTGATGAGCCGCCGCGCGGATTTCGAATTCTGCAAGGGCTATTATGCCCGGGTGAACGGGCGTCTCTACGGCCGCGCCACCCGCTTGTTTTTCACGCCGATCATCCGGTCGCTGAAGCGCACGGTGGGCCGCCTGCTCTATCTGGAATATCTCGACAGCTTTCGTTATCCCCTGGCGGGTGAGTTCGCGATCCACTCCCATCTGGCCGAATCCATCCGGATCGCCCCGGACTGGGGCTTGGAGATCTCCACCCTCGGGGAGGTCTACCACAACACCTCGCTCAAGCGCATCTGCCAGGTGGAGCTGATGGACAGCTACTGCCATAAACACCAGGCCATCGACATCCGCAAACCCGGCACGGGCCTGGTCCGGATGGTCATGGACATCTCCCTGTCCCTGTTCCGGATCCTGACTCAGGACGGGGTTGTCTTGTCGGATGCCCACTTTCGTTCCCTCCAGACCAGTTACCTGCGCGAAGCCCGCGAGGCGGTGGACAAGTACAGCGCCCTGGCCGCCATCAACCGACTGGAGTATGACCGGCACGCCGAGATCTCGGCGGTGGAGGCCTTCCAGAAGGGTTTCCGGCTGGCCGTCGAGCGATTCCGGGAGGACCCGGTGGGCACGCCCATGATTCCGGCGTGGACCCGCATCCGCTCGGCGATTCCGGATCTGTCGGCCGAGCTGCTGGACGCGGTATGGGCCGACAACGCCTGATCCGACTGGCAAAAAGTGCTTGCATTCGGCATGAGGCTGTTGTATAAACTTCCGCTTGCGCGCATTGGGCGCGGCCGTGGAATCAGTCGGTCAGACGGAGCGAACATGAAAGAAAACATTCATCCCAAGTACGAGAAGGCCCAGGTCACCTGCGCCTGCGGCAACACCTTCGAGACCCGGTCCACCAAACCGGAAATCCGGCTGGAGATCTGCTCGAAGTGCCACCCGTTTTTCACCGGCCGCCAGAAGCTGGTGGATACCGCCGGCCGCGTGGAGCGCTTCACCCGCCGTTACACCAAGAAGGGAAGCACGGAAAGCAGCGAACAGTAGCCGGATTCTTCAGATACCCAAAGGGTTGCCCGGGCGACAGGCCGTCGGGCAACCCTTTTTATTTACTCGGGAGGGTCAACGGTCATGTCGGAGTGTCGCCGGAAGCTGGAGACGGATATTCTGGTGGGCGGCCAGGCGGTGCTGGAGGGGGTCATGATGCGCACGCCCAACACCATCGCCGTCGCGGTGCGTCGCCCTGACGGGGAGATCGTGGTCAAGCGCGAACCGGCGCCCAAATGGACCGACAAGGCGCGGGTCCTGAAATGGCCGCTGGTCCGCGGCACCGCCATTTTGTTGCAGTCTCTCGTCATCGGCATCAAGGCGCTCAACTTCTCGGCCGAGGTGGCCATGGCCGAGTCGGCCGAGGGCGACGGGCAGCGGAAGAAGAAGCATGACGGCCCCGAGGGCGGCAGCCGCTGGATACTTGTCGGGACGCTGGTGTTTTCGCTGGCGGCCGGCATCGCCCTGTTTGTGTTGGTGCCGTACTGGCTAAGCGCCCTGATCACCGCGTGGGTCTACCCGGCGGCGTCCACCGGCGCGGCGGTGCACTCGCACTGGCTGTTCTTCAACCTCGTGGACGGCGTCATCCGGGTCATCTTTTTCCTGGGTTACATCCTGCTCATCTCCCGGATGAAGGACATCCACCGCGTCTTCCAGTACCACGGTGCCGAGCACAAGGTGGTGCACCTCTGGGAGGCCAGGCAGCCGCTCACCGTTGAGCACGCCCGCACCCACTCCACGCTGCACCCCCGCTGCGGCACCAGTTTTCTCCTGTTCGTGATGGTGATCAGCATCCTGGTGTTTACGGTGTTCAAGTTCGACTGGTGGGTGTTCAAGGTGCTGTCGCGGGTGTTCCTGCTGCCGCTCATCGCCGGGATCTCCTACGAGCTCATCCGGCTGTCGGCCCGCTTCCCGCGAAATCCAGTCCTCAAGGCGATCATGGCGCCGGGTCTGGCGCTCCAGCGGATCACCACTCAACCTCCCGACGACGCCATGCTGGAGGTGTCGCTGCGGGCGCTGCAGGAGGGCTTGGAGCTGGAAGCACGGCTCAAGGGGGCGGCGGCGGAACCGGCCGCGGTCGCCTGACGCGGGAGTCCTATCATGTTCAGGAAACTGGAAGAAATCGAACATCAATACATGGAGCTGCAGCGGCTGCTGGAGGATCCGGCGGTCACGGCCAACCATCTGGAATATCAGAAGCACGCCAAAGCCCAGCGGGCCATCGCCGACATCGTCAAGGCGTACCGGGCCTGGAAGGAAATGACCCGGAGTCGGACCGAGGCGGAGCAGATGGCCGCGACTGAAACGGACAGCGAGCTGCGGGAGATGGCGGCCGCGGAGGCGGCCGAACTGGCCGAGCGGCTCGCCCAAGCCGAGGCAGAGCTCAAGGTGCTGCTCCTGCCCAAGGATCCCAACGACGAAAAGAACGTCATTCTCGAGATCCGCGCGGGCACCGGCGGCGAGGAGGCCGCCCTGTTCGCCGCCGACCTGTTCCGGATGTACAGCCGCTACGCCGAGCGCCACCGCTGGCGAATGGCCGTGGTCAGCGAGAACGCCACCGGCATCGGCGGCTACAAAGAAGTCATTTTGAACATCGAAGGGGATCGGGTGTACAGCCGGCTCAAGTACGAAAGCGGCGTCCACCGCGTCCAGAGGGTGCCGGCCACCGAGGCCAGCGGCCGGGTCCATACCTCGGCGGTGACGGTGGCTGTCCTGCCCGAGGCGGATGAGGTGGAAATCCAGGTCGACCCGAAAGACATCCGCGTGGACACGTTCTGCTCCTCCGGCCCCGGCGGCCAGTCGGTCAACACTACCTACTCCGCCGTCCGCCTCACCCACATGCCCACCGGACTGGTGGTGAGCTGCCAGGACGAGAAGAGCCAGATCAAGAACAAGGCCCGGGCCATGAAGGTGCTCCTGGCGCGGCTGTATGAGGCAGAGCGCGAAAAGCGGGACCGGGAAATATCCGCCGCCCGCCGCTCCCAGGTAGGCTCCGGCGACCGGAGCGAGAAGATCCGCACCTACAACTTTCCCCAGAACCGGCTCACCGACCACCGCATCGGCCTGACGCTGCACCAGCTGGATCTGATCATCGACGGGGATCTGGACGGGGTGCTCGACGCGCTCGTCGCCCACTTCGAAGCCGAGAAGCTGAAGCAATCGGCGACGGTGTTATAAGGACGCCCGCCTCCCCGGCGCCGTCCGTGTGTCCGACATGCAGAACGCCGATACCCGATATTCCACCGTTGCCGCGATTCGACGGGATGCGACCCGTCGCCTGCGGGCCGCCGGCCGGCCCGAGGCGGCGCGGGACGCCGACGTGCTGCTGGCCTGGGTGCTGGGGCGCGAGCGGACGGATCTCCTCGCCCATCCGGAGGCGATCGTACCGGCCGAGGCGGCCGCGGCGATTGCCGTGGCGGTGGATCGGCGCGCGGCCGCGGAGCCGGTCCAGTACATCACCGGCGAGCGGGACTTCTGGCGTGACACGTTTCGAGTAACCCGGGCGGTTCTGATTCCCCGACCGGAAACTGAGTTGCTCGTGGAAAAGGGCGCCGACGCACTGAGGACAATCCAGGCGCCGTCCATTTTGGATCTGGCCACGGGGAGCGGCTGCGTCGGCTTAAGTCTGTTGCGGGAGCTGCCCCGGGCCCGGTTGGTCGCGACGGACCGGTCGCCGGCGGCTCTCGAGGTCGCCCGCGGCAACGCCGACCGTCTCGGCGTGGCTGCGCGCGCCGCGTTCGTCTGCGGCGACGGATTGACGTTTCTGCGAGCCGGATCGGCGGGCGAGTTTCACCTGATTGTGGCCAATCCGCCATATGTCTCCCGGGGCGACCTGGAACTCCTGCCGGCGGAGGTGCGAGACTGGGAGCCCCGGCTGGCTCTGGACGGCGGGACGGACGGTCTCGACTGTTACCGGGCATGGGTGCCGCCGGCCCTGGCGCTGCTCCTCCCGGGCGGCCGCCTGCTCATGGAATTCGGTTATGGGCAGTGGCCGGCGCTGTCAGCATTGCTGGCGTCGATGGGGTGCGACGCCGCCATGTTTCCCGACCTGGCGGGGATCCCGAGGGTGTTTCAGATCGGGCGTGGTTGACCCGGCGATTCGGGTGGCCGGCGGCGGAGTCGTTTACCCGGCGTCATTGAAACCGGGGAAGAGGCGTCGAATGTCAGGTTGCATCAGGGTGATCATCGCCCAGATGCCGAACGGGATGCCTAGCACCAGGCACGGCGAACCCAGACAGGGGATGAGTGAGAGCATGGCGGCGCCCATGGCCCAGGCGTAAGACCGTGCCCGCTGCATCTGCAGCGCCCCAAAGCAGATGACGGCGTCAAACACCAGGCTGATGACAGGGAGGACCAGGCCGAGCGACAGGGTGTCCCACGGGGTGAAGGAAGAATGGGGCACATGCTCCAGCCCGGGAAGGAATTGCCCGAACGTCGGGCGGATCAACAGGTTCGAAATGACCATGAAAATGTCGAAGCCGGCATCCAGCCCGGCCGCGACGATCATGCTCACCGCCGGGCCGACGAGACGTTGACGCATCAGGCACCTCCAATCACTGGCAGTACGGCCGACCTGTCGGGTTCCCGTCGGCCGTCGGGTTGATCATTGTGTTTGTCCCAAGGCCGGGCGATCTCATGTGATGGTGGCGCGGCCGGTGTTCTGACCGCATGCCAGTCAGCTGAGTGGTACGTTCATCCGCCGGATGAACACGCGGGTGTCACCGGCGGCCGATTCCGGCTGCTCCGCGGCGGGTGCCGGCGGGATCAAGTCGTCGGGGATGAAACCGCCGGCGCTGGCCACGTGGCGCAAGGAGTGGTCGGTCGCACGGGCCATGTTGGCGGTCTCCCGGCGTGGAGCGGTAACCGTGTCGCGGATGTCGGCGGCGTCCCCGTCAAGTCGAACGTCCCGCCGGAAACGGATGCCGGCGGACACCCGCTTGAAGATGAGCGCCTGTTTCAGCCGTGGGATCAGCCGCCGTCCCAGGACGAACGCGGCCAACCGGAGCACGGTGTGACGGAGTGGAGATGAGACGCGCCAGCGGTGGACGGTCATGGCGCCCTCGACGGACACGGCCGCCGCACCGTCGGCGCCGGCCGCCAGTTGAATCCGGTAGCCGGGATCCTGCCAGTGGGTGACCGCCACGCGGCCGCCGGGTCGCGGTAGGCGCCAGCCGTGATCGGCGTCCCGGATCCCGTCGGGACCGTACCGGCAGACGACACCGCCCTTGCGGGCGGCGACGTAGACCGACGCACGACCAGGGACGTGACGGATCAGCACGCCTGCTTCGGGCAGCACGTAATCGCCGCCGGTCTGGCAGGGGAGGAGCGCCGCGGCGGCGGGAACAGCGTCCAGATGGGCCAGGCTGCGCGCGCAGGATGCGTACACATAATGGCACAGGTAGCGGTCGTCGGTCCGGGCAAGAGGGTGCGCCGCCGTGTCCGCCCGTTGGAACAGGGCGCGGACGACGGCGGCGGCCAGCGGATTGTGCGCCGCGGCGCGCACGAGTCCGTAAGGCAGGATGTAATCGGTGTTCCGGGAATTGACCGCCGGCGGCGTCTCGCCGGACACCGCGATCAGTGTGGCGATATAGGCCGCGCCGCGGTCCAGGGCGTCGCGAAAACGGAGCTCGCCGGTCGCCTCGAAGAGGTCCCAGAGGCAGTCCAGCGTCACCGAGAGGTATCCCGTGTCAGCGCCGCCGTACTCGGGAAACCAGCCTTCGGCGGACTGCCGGGCCAGGAATCGGTCCAGCCGCGCCATCAACCGATCGGCATCCAGGCGGATGCCCGGCAGACGGCGGGCCAGCGCCAGCGCGGCCAGGGCGGCGGCTTCCTGGTTGAGCGCTTCCGTTTCCGTGTGGCGGATCAGCCACCGGGCCGCTTTCTGGATTGCGGCGACGATGCGGACATCCGGGTCGGTCAGGCCGCGTGAGCGCAGCACGAGCAGCGCCGCTCGGAGGCTGAAGGCGGTGGGCGGGAACCCGTGCTCGCCGGGATAGTACTCGTTGAACGAGCCGTCGCCGAGCTGCTGGGCGGCCCAGAACCGCAAGGCGCCATCCACCCAGCGGATGGCCAGGGGATGGCCCCGCAGCGGATTGTCGGGCGCCTCCGGCCGGCGGAGACACTCGATCACCACCATCCCCTGCTGCAGGATGGCCGACGCAAAGTCCCGGATCTTGTAGTGCCAGTAATCCCGATCGAAGCAGCCGAACGTTGGGGAGTCGGCGTCTCGATCCAACTGGCCCAACAAACGGGGCAGGGCATGGATGACCCGCATCCGGATCGATTGCGGCGAGGGGTCGTGATTCATGGTACTCGCCTTCACCGGACCGGACGGAGGGCGGACGCCGACCGGTCGGCGGTTGGGCCGGTTGGTCGCTGTTGATTCGATAGATCCGCGCGGGAGCAGAAGCGGGCCGCCACGGAAGCCACCAGCACCACGAGCAGCATCTCGTGGGGCGAGCGATACCGGTAAACGTTGCACTGGCTCAGGAAATGAACGATGGGAAAAAAGGCGAAAAAGATCACGATCACCTGCTCGAGAGGATTCCAATTGCGCCACCCGATCCGGTACAGGCCTGTCGCCGCCAGCGCCATGTATGCCAGATACCACGGAATGAGCAACAGCCGGGTGGGACGCAGGTAATCCGGGTTAAACACCCAGTAGGCGAAGATCCGCCGGGCCGTCAGCCAAACGTAGGTGAGCGGCTGGTCCCGAACGAAATCGAAGAAGCGCCGCCAGCAGAGCCGGGCATACTCCGTTTCGCCCAAGTTGAGGATCAACAATCGCTCGGTCTGGTTCTCGTATGGAAAGTTGGCATACAGCGACCGGTGCGGATTGGCAGGCACCGTCGGGTTGTTGCCCAGCCAGAACTGCATGGACAATCCAGTGCCGAACAGCACCGGGCGCTGAAAATTGATCGACGCGAAAACGATCCAGGGACTCCAGCTGAGGCAGGCGGCCAGCGCCACCGTGGCCACGTAATGCCACCACACGGGGGATCGCCCGGCGGACGCCGCCGGCGCATCGCGGCGCAGTCGGAGCATCATCCAGATGTGGTAGGCGACGAAAAAGAACAGTGTCTTGGGCATGGTCAGGACGGCCAGCGCCGATCCGGCGGCGTGGACCGCCAGGTGGACGAAGCGGCGGCCGCGCAGGTACGCCAGGCTCGCAAACAGCGACAAGCTGAGAAAGAGGAGGAACAGGATCTCGCCGCGCATGTCCTGGGTGCCGAACCAGGACAGCGGATAAGTGATCAAGAGCACCAATCCGAGGCCGCCCGCACGGGGACCGAGTGTCGTCGTGAGCGTCCGATGAAGCAGAAACACGGCCAGGGTCATAAAACCGCACTGGAGTGCCAGCAAGAGGAACATGGATACCGGGCTGTATGGGCCGAACAGCGCGAACACTGCCGCCCAGACCAGGACAATGGGCGGTGTCACGTAGGCGGTGGGGGGGATGGGCGGATGGTTCACCACGACCGCGGGCGGGACGGTCGCGGGGCGGCTGTCCGTTGGCGACGCCGGGATCGCTGGCGGCACGTCCCCTGGCAGGATGACAAAGGGGGATCCGTAGCCGTAACCCAGCGCGACGTTTCGGGCGATCCGGCCCACCTCGAAGCCCAGTTGCCAGGTGTCCGGGTTCTGCCACGGTTGGTAAATGGCGATCACGGCCAGCTGGGCGAAAAAGAATAGCAGCAGCACCAGCGCCACGAGGCGCGGCCGTTCGGACAGCCGGGCGAGGGGCTGGAGCAGTCGATCACAGCTGGTGTGCAGGGAACGGCTGAGCATCGGGAAGATATTCTAACATACTCTGCGAAGCTGGCATTGAGGCCGGAGCAAAAGACCGCCGGCGGATCTGGGGCAAACGGACTGTCGGTCTGTTGAGGGGACCCATTATCAAATTGACTGACCGGCTGGTTCTTCATACACTGAATCGGAGATTCAGCTCATCAGTCGCCAGGCCGCCAACGGCCGATGGGCGATGTTCAAGAATCCTGCTTTCAGGGAGACAGCCATGTTGGATATCACAGGCAAGCGGTTTGCATTCGTTTCGACTGTGCTGCCGGCGGAAACGTTCACGGTGGTGCGGTTCCGCGGTGAGGAAGGGCTGTCGCGGTGCTACCGGTTCGAGCTGGAGCTGGTGGCGGAGGATGCGTCTCTCGACCTGGCGGCGGTGCTGGCGGCACCGGTGGCGTTCACCATCCTGAGGGCCGAAGGAGATATTCCGTTTCACGGTGTTCTGGCCGGATTCGAACAACTCCACCAGATGGATAATTATGTCTTTTATCGGGCGGTTCTGGTGCCGAAACTGTGGTGGCTGGGGCTGACGCACCACAACCAGGTGTTCCTGAACCAGACCGTGCCCCAAATCCTGGCCGCCTGCCTCAAGGACGGCGGGCTCTCCAGCCTGGACTTCGATCTGCGGCTGCAGCGCGACTATCCGGCCTGGGAGTACGTCTGCCAGTATCGGGAGAGCCATTTGGCGTTCGTGTCGCGCTGGATGGAGCGGGAGGGGATCTATTACTACTTCGAGCAGGGCGCGGACGGGGAGAAGGTGATCCTGACGGACACGAAGGTGGCGCACGGGCCGCTCCCCGACGGAGAAACACTACACTATTCCACTCCGTCGGGGCTGCAGCACTTCCATCGCGAGGAGATTCTGTTCGAACTTCGTTGCCTGCAGCAAACGCTGCCCAGGCGCGTGGTTCTGAAAGACTACAACTACGAGACGCCGTCGCTGGAACTGAGCGGCCAGGCGGATGTCTCGACCAAGGGCCGGGGTGAGGTGTACTTGTACGGGGAGCATTTCCGCAACCCGGCGGAAGGGGCGCGGCTGGCGGCGGTGCGGGCGGAGGAGTTGCTGTGCCGGGAGCGGGTGTTCACCGGCAGCAGCACGGTGCCGTACCTGCGGCCGGGGTACACGTTTCGGGTGCCGGACCACTACCGGGCGGACTTCAACGGGACGTACCTGACGACGGGGCTGACGCACGAGGGGAGCCAGGCGGCCTACCTGCTGGCGGGGCTGGGCGGGGAGCTGACGCCGGGGGAGCGGGAGCCGTACTACCGGAACACGTTCACGGCAATGGCGGCGGGGGTGCAGTACCGGCCGGAGCGGGTGACGGCGAAGGCGCGGCTGTACGGGACGCTGAACGCGAAGGTGGACGGGGCGGGGAGCGGGCAGTATGCGGAGCTGGACGGGCAGGGGCGGTACAAGGTGGTGCTGCCGTTCGACGTGTCGGGGCGGAAGGACGGGAAGGCGTCGGCGTGGGTGCGGATGATGCAGCCGTATGCGGGGGCGGGGCACGGGATGCACTTTCCGCTGCATAAGGGGACGGAGGTGTTGCTGACGTTCATCGACGGGGATCCGGACCGGCCGGTGATTGCGGGGGCGGTGCCGAACGCGGAGACGCCGAGCGTGGTGAAGGACGCGAACCAGACGATGGCGACGATCCAGACAGGGGGGAAGAACAAGATTGCGATCGAGGACAAGGCGGGGAGCGAGCGGATCCTGATGCACGTGCCGAACCAGGGGTCGTTCATCCGGATCGGGATACCCAACGATCCGCCGCCGGGGGGCGGGCCGCCGGAGCCGCCGACGACGCCGTCGCCCACCACGGCGACCACGCCGCCGCCGCACGATGAGGAGCTGAGCAAGAAGGTGAGCGAGCTGGAGCAGGAGATCAAGGGGATCAAGGCGGAGACTGAAGGAGATCTGGAGTTCAAGTGCCACAACAAGAAGGAGTCGATCTCGGGCAACTCGTTCACCATGGTGATCGGGGCGGAGGAGAGCATCTACCTGGGCAACTACACCCATATCAAGTTCATCTCCGCGATTGACGTGACGGTCGGCCTCAGCCTGGAATTCAAAATGGCCTGGGCGTGGGCGTTCAACGTGGAGGGGCACGGGCGCTTCGCCCCGCAGAAGCGGGAGTTCGCCCTGGACGTGAGCCACATGCATTTGAAGAAAGTGGACCTGGAAGGCGATATCACCCACCTGCGGGGAGCCCAGCAAACCCTGACCGGCGAGGTGGCCCAGTTGGCCGGCCAGACGTCCATCCTGGCTGGAACCACCGAGCGATTGGCGGGCAAGACGTCCCAACTGGCTGGGAGCGTGTCGATGCTCGCGGCGGTGACCGACGACATCAAGGGCAGTGTCACCACCATACAGGGGGAACAGGCGCAGATGCTCGGCAACGACCTACGCTCCATCGCGGTGAGGACTACCACGATCGGCGACGAAACGAACCTGATCGGCGTCGGCCTCAACACGGTGGCCGAGAAAACCGACCTGCACGCGGAGAACACGGTCCTGTCAGGATTGCAGATGTTGATTTGAGTGAAATCCCACCGGTCGACAATACGGTTTCTCGTTCCGCGAAATCCGTGCTGTCTGGTTTGACGAAGGCATCTGCCTAATCCGTGGGCAAGGTTCAGAAGGACCAGAGATTGCAAGAACGAGTGACGCCTGGCTACGAGGAGGTGTGTCAGTCCACACTCTTGCACTTCAGGAAGACGATTTCACTGCGTTTGAACAGACCAGACGGTTCAGTTTCATTTCGGGCACACTGCCAGTGGACACGTTCACGGTGCTCCGATTTCTGGGCGAGGCGGGGCCGTCGCGGTGCGAATGTTTCGCGGTGGAGCTGGCGGTCGATCCAGTCCACATGGAAATATCGACTGGCTTCTCCGCGCGAAGGATTGTAGAGGAGCCGATACCGGATCCTGGTTGCCGATATCCGGCTGGTATTTGGTAAAACCTTCACCCAGTCATTGACTTGACCTCTAATCATTTCTACACTGAGCATATTGTATTTTTATCCGAAGAGACCTCTTTAGACTGTGGGCATCGACCGGTTCTGTGCTGGGCGAGAAGTGGAGGATGAGGCCGAATGACAGAAACATTTTTCGGTTTCGCTCCGAGCCGAAAGCTGCAAAGATCTGTCGAAGATGAGTAGCAAATGAAAGTATACAAGCCCAACGAACTGTCGCTCTTCATCAAGCCGTTTGGCCTGCGGAACCGGCTGTACATGGCCTACACGCTGATGGTCTATTTTGACCTCACCGCGCCCGACAGCCTCCTCACCGAGCAGGAGCTATGGCGGACGGTGCCGGCGCAGCTCGGCCCCATGCCTGTCGTGGACACGGGCATGGCCAAGCCGCGCGGCGAATTCCTTGTGGCCGGATCGTGTTTCGCCCCGCGGGGACAGCGCTGGCCGGCGGCGCCCGTGAGTGTCCGCGTCGGCGCCCTGGCTAAGACACTGAATGTTTTCGGCGATCGGTATTGGGCGCGCGGCGCCGGCGGTCTGGCCACCATCACCGACCCGGAGCCCTTCGCCGAGATGCCCCTGACCTGGGATCGCGCCTTCGGCGGCCCGGGTTTCGAAAAAAACCCAGCGGGCAAAGGGATTGCAGCGGCACGCGGCGCCGACGGCCGGGAGCAGGTGCCGCTCCCCAACCTGGAACTGCCCGGCCGGCTGGTGGGCTCACCCGCCGACCGGCCCGATCCAGCCGGCTTCGGGCCACTGGACTTCATGAGCCCGGTGCGCCAGAAGAAGTCGGGCACCTACGACGACAAGTGGCTGAAGGAGCGGTGGCCCTACTTTCCCGACGACATGAACTACGAGTATTTCAACGCCGCCTCCGAGGACCAGTACTTCCCGGGTTTCCTGACCGGTGCCGAGACCATTGAGATCCGCCACATGCATCCCGATTACCCGGTGCTCACCTCACGGCTGCCGCAGTGCCGTGTCCGTTGCTTCGTCACTCGCCAGAAGGACTTGAAATCGCGAGCTGTGGAAGATCTCCTGTTCGAGGAAATAGCCACCCGCATCGACACGGTGTGGCTGTTTCCCAACATCCTGCGGGGCCTGGTGCTCCACCGCGGCACCGGCGAGATCCTGGACGAGGAGTACATGGACGTCCAGCGGATCTTCCTCGCGGTGGAAAAAGGCGATGCGCCGGCCAAGACCATCGAAGCGTACCGCGACGAACAATTGCGCACCGCCGACCGGGCGGTGACCATCGACATGGCGCCGCTCCAGGCCGCCCAGGCCAAGATCGCTAAGGTGCTCCGCAAGGCCAGGCGCCTGCCTAAGGAAGTGGAGGAGATCAAGAAGCGGGCGACGGGCCGGAGCCCCGTCATGCCCCGCACGCCAGCGGACATGCAGGGAATGAGCCGCGAGATCATCGCCGGCGGCGAGGCGGTGCTGAACCAGCTCGAGGCGCTGGCCCGGGACATGCATGCCAAGTATGGGCACCTCGTGGCCATCGACCTGGAGCAGTTCGACCGGTGGCGGGAACGAATCAAGGGGATGTCCCAGAAGGTGGACGACTCGGTGGCCAAGCTGGAAAAGGCCCAGCAGGAGGCCGCCGACGCGAAGAAACAGATGGGCGAGGTGCTGAAGGATCACGTCCCGCCTGAACACCTGGAAAAGACCGGCATCGATCCCGACAACCTGCTGGCGCCGCCCCCTGTGAATCCGTGGCACGACCGCGGTTTCCCGCGGGTGGTGGCCTGGCGGCGCCGGCTCGAACAGGACCGGCAGGCCCAGAAGGCCCTGGCCGACCTGGGATTCGAGGCGGACACCATCCGTCGAGCTTGGCTCGGCGTCAATTCTGACGATCAATCAGACAAACCATCCCTGTGGGGCTTGCGGAAACCGGGCGCCGCCGACGCTCCGCCGGTGGACCTGCCCGCCGGCCTGATCCTGCCCCGCTTTCAGGACGCGGTGCTGGTGCGCATCGCCATCCGACCCGGTAATGCCGACGCCTGGCCGGCGGCGCCGGAGCGGGTCGTGATCGGATCCGACGAGACCCCGCTCTTCATGCCGGCCCCGCCCGGCGAAGGGCCGGCGCCGGTGGCGGTGCGGGTGGCCGACGAACTGCAGGCGCTCCTGGTGGAGCAGGAGGCCGGCGACGCCGTCTCGGTGATCGCCCTGCCGGATCCGTCCGCCGATCCGGGACCCGAAGCCGCGCAGGCGCTGAAGGCGACGCCCGTTTTCCTCGTGGCGCTGCCGGCGACCGCTTCGGATGCCGATTTTGCACCCTGGGCGAAGCGGTTCCCCAACGCGCAGGCGCTCCGGCTGCCGAAGGGCCGGACGGTGTTCGAGGTCCGCGCCGCAGGGGCCGACCTCCGCCGTTGGATCTTGGATGCCCTGCCCAAGGAACTGGCCCAGCCTCACCGGCTGGAGATCGCCCTGCCCGAGGCGGGGAAAACGCCGACGGGGTCGCCGCTGGCCGGCATGACCTTGCCCATCCCGGACATCAAGGCCATCGTGGAAAAGACGATGCAGGAGATCCGGGCCTTCCACCAGCCCAAGTTCGACGCCATCTACGCGGAGAAGGCCAAGGCGGAAGCCGCGGCCAAGGGAGCCCTGGCCAAGGCGGGGCACGATCCTGAGCAGATTTTTGCAGCCGCTCAGAACGCGCCCCGCGAGACCTTTGCCGATGTGGGCGACCGCATCGCCGGCGAATTGGCGGCCAAACGGGATCGGCTGCGCGACTTGGGCGTCCTCACTCCCGAAACCGAGGCGCAGTTCAACGACGCAGCCGCCCGGGCGTACCAGATGGGCCACGAGGGCGAAGCGCGATATCAGGAGGGCATGGCGAAGATCGCCGCCGGCAAGCAACAGATCGCCGACGCCATGGCCAAGGTCAAGGCGGGTGAGCTGCCGCCGGAGGCCAGAGCCAAGTTCGCCGAGGCGGGTATGGACCCGGATCGGATGAAGAAGCGCTCCCGCGAGGAGGTCGTCGAGATGCACGGCCGCGGCGAAACGCTCGCCGGCGCCATTCTGAACGGTGTGGACCTGTCGGGCCTGGACTTGACCGGCGCCGACCTGACCGGGGCCCAGCTCCAGAAAACCTCATTCACCGGCGCGTGTCTGGATAAGGCCAACCTGACTCAGGTCATCGCCCTGGAAGCGGACTTCACGACAGCCTCACTGCGCGGCGCGACGCTGGATCGGGGTGTTCTCAACAAGGCCAAGTTGAAAGGCGCGGATTGCTGCGGCGCCCGCCTCAAGCAGGTGGTGATTAAGGACGCGGACTTGTCCGGCGCCGACTTTTCCGGTGCCGATCTGGAAATGGTCACCCTGCAGAAGTGCCAGCTGCCGGGGCTCAAGATGAGCGGGACGCGGGCCTACCTCAGCATCATCGAAGGGGACGCGACCGGCGCCGTGTTCACCGGGGCCCGCTTCAATAAGTGCATCTTGCGCAAGATCGTTCTGGACGGCGCCGACTTTTCGATGGCGGTCCTAAACTCCACCTTGTTCATGGATGCCCGCGGCAGCGGCGTCACATTTGTCGGCGCCAACCTGGACAAACTGCGGATGGGCAAGGGTGTCGTATTTGCCGGCGCGGACTTCCGCAACATCCGCATGCAGCAGGGCAGCCTCCGCGAGGCGGACTTGTCGGGCGCCGACTTCGGCGGCGCCGTCATTCGCGATTCGCTCATCGAGTTCTGCGACCTCCGGATGGCCAACCTCCGGCGGGTGCCGGCCCGCGGCACCCGCCTGACCAAGACGGACCTGGAGGGCGCCGACATGTACGGGATCGACCTCTACCGGGGGTCGCTCCGCAAGGCCCGCCTGGTCAACACCGACCTGCGCGGCGCCAACCTGTGCGCCGTGGACCTGTACAAGGCGGTGATGGGCGAGACCCGCCTCGACGGGGCCAATCTCAAGCTGACGCTCATCTACAAGCGGGAGGACCTGTTGCCATGACCCGGGAAGAAGTCCTCGACGCCATCCGGCGCAACCGAACCATCGCCGACCGGAATCTGGACGGCATTGATCTCGCGGGCGCCGACCTGACGGGCGGCCGGTTTGAGAAGGTCGTGTTCCGGAATGCCAATCTGCGCGGCGTCAACATTCTGCGGACCGGCTTCAAGAAATGCGCGTTCCCTGGTGCCCGGTTCGACGGCACCGACCTGACCAAGGTGGATTTGCGCAAGACGGATCTCAGCGGCGCGTCGCTGCGGGGAGTCAAGCTGTTCCAGACCCTGCTCACCCACTCGGACCTGACCGGCGCCGATTTCAGCGAGGGCGACCTGGGCTGGTCGCTCCTGCAGCACGCGAAACTCGACGGGGCGAAGTTCAACGGTGCGAAAATGGAGAAAATGGTGCTGTCCCACGCATCGGCTGGCCAGGCCGATTTCTCCGGCGCGCAGCTCACCAAAGTGATCTTCCATGACGCCCAGCTCCCCGGTGCCGTGTTCAAGGACGCCCGGCTGTTCAAGGTGCTGTTGGCGGGCTGCAACCTGGCCGGCCAGAACTTCGCGGGCACCTCGTTCCAGCAGGTGAACGTGACCGGCTCCGATCTGACCGGAGCCGATTTCACCGGCGTGGATGTGAGTATGTCGAACTTCATGGACGCCAACCTGACCAAAGCCCGGCTGGATAAGGTTCGGGGACGCAACGCCATGTTCAAAGGCGCCAAACTGATCGAGGCTACGCTGACCGGCGCCGACCTGAGCCAGTCGCTCTTCGCCGAAGGGAACCTGTCCCAGGCCGATTTCTCGAAGGCCTGTCTAGACCACTGCTTTTTCCCATCGGCTGTCTGCCGGGCAACCCGCTTCGCCGGCAGCGACCTGTCCTATGCGGAATTCGACAAAACGGATCTCACGGCGGCGGATTTCTCCTCCGCCAAGCTGTACATGGCCCGGATGCACTTGGTGATCGACGACCACGCCATCTGGGACGGCGCCGACCGCGCCACGGTCCGGGGAACCGATCCGGACCAGGCGGAGGCGGAAAACTGGACGCCGCCGCCAGCGGCGGACGACACGAAGAAGTGAGCGGCCCACGGCCGCGTGAACAGGAGGTTTCGATGAGCAGACACAGCGCCCCGTGGATGTCCACCCAGACGGAACTGGAGACTGGTCGGATCGTGGCAGGTCACGGCCGGCTCTTCAAGGTGCGCACCGCCGCTGGCGACGTTAGCGCCCACCAGGCGTTCGGCTGCCTCGTGGCGCCCCGGCCGGGCGACGCAGTGCTGGTGGCGGTGGGGGCCGACGGCAAAGATTACATCCTGTCGGTGCTGGAGCGGGATGCGACCGTTCCCGCAGCGACGGAGATGATCCTGGACGGGCCCGTGAACCTTCGGGTGCAGGGTGGCAGCCTGGCGCTCCAGACCGACGGGGACCTGCGGCTGGCCTCTCGGCAGGACATCGCCTGCGCCTCCCGCCGCATCGCCGTGGCCGCCCACCAGGGCCGAGTCCGGATCGGCCGGCTGGCGTTCGTCGGACGGTTCCTGAGCAGCCAGGTGGCCCGGGTGAAATCCGTGGCCCTGGGCATGGACGTCGTCTGTCGGCGCCTGACACAACGCCTCGGTAATTCGTTCCGGTATGTCAAGGAACTCGACGAAACCCAGAGTACCTCCTCCCGGGTTGTCGTCGAGGACCTGCTGACAATGCACTCGAAAAACACGCTCATCATGTCGGAGGAGCACGTCACCGTGAATGCCGAGCAGATCCAACTGGGATGAGGCCGAAGACCATTTATCATTTTTCATTGATCATTTGTCATTGGTCATTGAGGAGCGGTGGTGAGCGAGAGACGGGTGGACACTGAGACGGAGAGCCGAGCCGATATCCTGCAGGATCGGTTCATCGCCTTTTCAGTCTGGATCATTCGGCTTTGCGGCATGCTGCCAAAGAATCCGGCCGGCGGTCACGTGTCTCGGCAGTTGATGCGATCGGGAACATCGCCGGCACCGAATTACGGTGAAGCGCGTGGCGCCGAGAGCCATGCGGATTTCGTGCACAAGCTGGGTATCGTCCTCAAGGAACTGAACGAGACCTCGATCTGGCTCAAGGTGATCCTCCGTTCCGAGATGATCCGGTCAGAATGTGTTCAGGAAGCTTTGGATGAGTGCACCCAGTTATCGCGCATCATGGTCACGTCGATTCGCACCGCCCGTACCAAGAATGCTCGGAGATAAATGAAAAATGTCAATTGATCAATGATCAATGACAAATGAATTAACGACTGAAAGGAGTCAGAGATGTTTATGTTGAGCATGGGCGCGGGCATGAACCTGGGTTTCCCGGATGTCTGCCTCACCCCGATCGTGGTGCCCACGCCGATCCCGTATCCGGACATGCAGTTCTCGGCCACCTCGGCCCCGGCCGCCTACAACGTCCTGGTGGACTGCATGCCCGCGGTGAACCAGCTGTCCATCGGTACGGTGAGCGTGGGTGACAACGGCGGCGTCCTGCTCGGTGTGGTTTCCCACATGATGTCGGGCCAGACCGAGTACCTCGTGGGTTGTATCACCATCATGGTGGACGGAGTACCCGCCCAGCGTCTCACCAGCGTCACCGGCCAGAACTGTCTGGCTGTGCTGCCCAACGCACCCGGCGTGAGCCTGGTGCCCAGCCAGGTTACTGTGCTGACCCTGGGTTGATCCCGCAGGAGAAGATGAACAGCCGCATCTTTATCAGCATTGCGGCATATCGCGACCCGGAGCTGCTGCCTACGGTCCGGGACGCCCTCGCCAACGCCCGAAACCCGGAGCGGCTGACGTTTGGGATATGCTGGCAGCGCGCCGCCACGGACGACGGTCTCCGCGAGTTTGCCGCCGATCCCCGCTTCCGGATTTTCGACGTGCCGTACGCGGAGTCGCGGGGCGTCTGTTGGGCGCGGCATAAGATTCAGCAGTTGCTGGGTGACGAGGATTTCTACTTTCAGATCGATTCCCACACCCGGTTCGCCGAAAGCTGGGATGAGCAGCTCCTGACCATGTTCAGGGACCTCGGCGACGATCAGGCGGTCATCGGGAGCTACCCGCCATCCTACAAGCCGGGCTTCGATGGATACCTCAACGACCGGAACCCCAACCGGATGACCATCAGCCGGTTCCATCCCGACGGCAACGTGTGTTTGGAGCCGAAGGGCGTGATCAATTTCGAGCAGCTGTCCCGGGCGTTTCCCGCGCGCTTCGTCAGCGGCGGCTTCATGTTCGCGTCCGCCCGGTTGCCCCGAAAGGTGCCATACGACCCGCTCTTCTACTTCAGCGGCGAGGAGATCGGCTACACCGTTCGGGCCTTCACCCACGGGTTCAACCTGTACAACCCGCACCGGGCGGTCATCTGGCACTATTACACCCGCCAGGGGAGCCTGCGGCACTGGGACGACCACCAGCAGGCGCCCCGCTCCCAGGAGCCGGCCCGGCGCCTCCGCCAACTCCTCGGCCAGGCCGACGAGGGAGTCGATCTGGGCCCGTACAGCCTGGGTACGACACGGTCGCTGGCGGATTATCGCAACTGGGCCGGTGTGGACGTCTCCCGGAAAATGATCCACCGGCAGGCGCGGGAGGGCGGCATCCCGCCCCACGACCCGGACGACGAAGCCGGCTGGCGCTGTGACATGAAGCGCCACGAGCTGGTTCTGCAATGGGCGGAGGCGCGCCTGGTTCTGCCGGACGACGTGACGTTCGTCGCGGTCATGGTGGACGACCAGCACCGTACCAATCTATTTCGGCGGGATTTTCCCGGGACGTCCATCCTGGAGCAGGGCGGCCGGCTCCCATGCGAATTCGAGTGTGACCGGCGGAGCCGACCCGCCAACCTGGTGGTCTGGGCGCACAGCCACTCCGCAGGCTGGGAGCAGCGCTGCCGCGCGGTGTTCGGCGCGTCCTGGGAAACGGTGTCGGCGGTGCCGCGCTGGTCGCCGCCGCTGCACAGTCCGTCCCGCATGCTGTTTGATTTTAAATGGCCGGAGTGGACCATTCATCCGTTCGTCTCAACCTCTGGAGGAGGAACTCATGAAAAAAGCCTGGATCAGCGCCCTGCCCCGTGACGAACAGGCAGTGCAGCGGTTGATGGTTGAACTACAACAGTTGGGTTACGGGACCGATGGGCATTTCTGGACCGATGATCTGGCGAAGATGGCCTGGTCCGGACCGCGTGAGGCGCTGCTGGCCCGCGAGACCGCGGTCTGGGTCATCATGGGCACGCCGGCGGATTTCGATGCGCCGACCGTCCGCTACGGGCTGTCGATGCTGAGCCTCGGCGTCCAGGCCCAACGCGGGCTCGGTTTTCCTGTTATACTCGTCTCCACCGGCGGCGCCGTGGATGTCGCCACGCTGCCAACGCCGCTCCGGGGCATCGACACCCTGGCGCTGGACACCCCGGCCCTGGGGACCAAGATTGTGGCCAAGGCGGCGATCCCGCCGCCCAAGATCGCTCCGGAATACCGGCTGGATGTGTACGCCGTCCCGGGCATCGGCCAGTGGTTCGGAGTGGGTCCCGCGCCGGGACACGCCTGGAAAGGCGCCATGTTCGGCGTGGCCGGCGGCGAGGCCACCATCGACACCCACGGGATCGGGCCGGCCGGCCGGTTGCCGGAACGGTGCATCCTGAACTATCCCATGCAGGGCTTGAAACTCCAGCTGGGCGGCCGCGACTTCACCGCCTGGGCCATCCAGAATCCTGTCGATGATCACTTGTCCTACTATCTCCGGGTGAAGGAAGCGCCGGCGGCGATCCTGTTCGGCGCGTTCCCGGAGAGCGACGACGCCGAGGTGTTCACCATTCAGTTGCAGTGACGCCGGGCCGCGTCCGGAGCGTTCGGCAGCGCCGGCGACAACGGACGCTACCCGGCTCCGGAGTCTCCCTTGGGTCGCGACAAGCAGAACTCCTTCCAGTCGGTTGATGTTGCCTTGCCGGTCGAGTGGCCCCTCCGCGGTCGGCTGGTGACGGCGCTGGCATTGGCGGCGTTGGTGGTGGGGGTGTTCTGGAACGCCCTGCCCAACGGTTTCCACCTGGACGACCAATACCATGTGGTGGACAATCCCGGGATCCAGCAGGTATGGCCCCCGTGGCGGCACTTCGTGAACCCTCGCACCATCTCGACTCTGGACCGGATCGTCCAATACCGTCCGCTGCTCCCTCTCTCGCTGTCGCTGAGTTACGCTCTGACAGGCCAGGATCCGGCCGGATTCCGCGCCTGGAACATCGCCCTGCAGGCTGTGGCGGCGGTGCTTGTGTTTTTCTTCCTGCGGGCGTTGCTGGCCGCTGCAGGGTGGCGGGCATCTCGGACGGGGGTCCAGGCCGACTGGGTGGCCCTGGCGGCGGCGACGATCTTCGCCGTCCACCCGGTGGCCGGGGTGCCGGTGAACTATATCTGCGCCCGCGACCTGATGCTGTCGCAGGTTTTTCTTGTAGCGAGCCTGCTTGTGTATTTGCGGATGCGTGCCCGGGGGGAGACAACCTGGCGCTGGGCGGTTGCGCTGTGTTTTTTTGCGCTGGCGTTGCTATCCAAGACTCATGTGGCTGTGGCACCGGCGCTGGTTCTGGCGTTGGAGTGGACCGTTCTCGGTGAGCGAATGACTGCGTGGCGGCCCTGGGGACGGGCGGCTCTGTACGGCGCTGTGGTGGCGGCGTTTTTCGCTTGGACCCGGTTTGGATTGCAGTTCTCCGACTGGAGCCAGGCGATGGCCGGTCCGTCGGGAGCGGCCGCCACCTATGCGCTGACACAGCTCCGCCTGCACCTCCTGCATTATCTGCCCAATTTTCTCTGGCCGTTCGCCATCCGCCTGGCCCCCGAAGTCAGTCGAGCCACCGGATGGATGGACGGGGCGGTCTGGGCCGGATTGGTTCTGGTGATCGGCTCGGTCACGCTGGCGTTCGCCTGGCGCCGGCGGGCGCCGGCGGCGGCCGCGGTGGTACTCGGCTACTGGATTCTGCAGGTGCCGGAGTCGAGCGTCTTCCCGCTGCATCTGATGGTGTCAGACTACCGGCCGTACGCCGGGAGTCCGTTCCTGTTTCTGCTGGCGGCGATGGCCCTGGCCGCCTGCCTTCGCCGGCCATGGTGGCACCTGGCGACAGCCGTCCTGGTGCTGTATTTCAGCCTGGCCTCGGTCGTGTTGAACCGGGTGTGGCGCACGGGTGAAACACTCTGGACCCATAGCGTCACGTATGGCGGTGACGCCTTGGCCCATCACAACCTGGCTATGAGCATCGCCAACCGTGACGACCCGCGCGTGCGGCGACATCTGGAGGAGGCGATCCGCCGCAGCCCCAACTTCGTCCTGGCACACCTAAACCTAGGGCTCTGGCTGATCCAGCACGGGCAAGTCGAAGCGGGCCTGGCCGAATGCGAGCGGGCCCGGCTGCTCGAACCGGACTGGGCGCAGACTTACTACTGGCTGGCCCGCGCCCATGGCCGGTTGGGCCGCCGCGTGGAGGCGGCCGCCGCCAGCGCCCGGGCGGCGACACTCGACTCGGACAACCGGATGTACCTCAAGCAGGCGGCGTACGACGCCCAAGCCGCGGGCGACTTTGACGGCAGCCTCGTGTTTGTCGGCCGTCTGAAAGCGCTGGGGATGGAAGACCCGGAAACCCTGTTCCTTGAGGGATTCGCCCGACAGCAGACCGGCGACCTGCCGAGGGCGGTGATGGCGTATCGCGCCTATCTGCTGCAGGATCCCCGTCACGCCCAGGTGCTGTTCAACCTCGCCTATGCCCTCATGAACTTGGGAAATTTTCCAGAAGCCATCATCCGGTTTGAGGAGGTGCTCAAACTCAAGCCGGAATACCGGGAGGTCCATTTCCACCTGGCCGCCTGCTACGAAAAACTGAACCGGCCCGAGCTGGCTGTGCGGGAGCGGGCGCTGTTCGCGGGCCACCCCGCCAATCCGAAGGACGCGAAATAAGGGGATTGTCGACTCATTGCATTGAAAGCTGGGCAACGCACGGTGAGCAAGGTGTCGTGGAGCACGACCATGAGCAAACACGTCTGTCCGCGATGTCCGGATTCTGATGTCCGAAATCCGAACGATCCGCAGATGAAGAGAACGCCCCGCCGGATGGCGGGGCGATGCAAAGCAAGATTGGCTGGAACGATCCGATCAGTATGGGGTGATGACACCCGCGGCACTTAGCACACGCCATGTTCCGCCGCCGAGAAACTGGAGGGCGACCGCCGCGTCGCGTCCGCCGGTGAGGTAACCGGACGCCCCCGTCGTGGTTTGTGGAGCGGAGACGTGGAGCTGGGTGCCGTAGTCGGCGGCGAGCATGATCCGGCCGTCGCCGGAGACGCCGGCGCCCACCCAGGTTCGGGCGCTTTCCCGGGTGTGCCAGGTCAAACCGAAGTCCTGCGAGACGTGGAGCTGGCCGTTTGTGATTGTAGCCAGCAGGTGCCGGCCGGTGTCGTCACCGGCGACAAAGCGCCAGCTGGCGGAACCGGTCCGATCGATCCAGCCCGTGCCGCCGTCGTTGGAGGTGTGGATGGGACCGCCGTCCGCGGCGGCCACCAGCCGGGAACCGTCGGCGGAGCAGTCAATGGCGCTCCAGTTGTAGGTGGGGCCGACGCTGCCCCAATTGGCGCCGCCGTCGGTGGAGCGGGCGATCTGGCCGCCATGGCGGACGCCGAGAACCAGGTTGCCGGAGTCGGACACGGCGACGTCCCACCAGGTCTGGGAGCCGGGGCCGGTCCGCTCGGTCCAGCTGGCGCCGTAATTGGTGGAGGTGTAGATGTAGCCGGTGTTCACCGCGGCCACCATGTACTGGCCGCTGCCGGAGCAGTCCACCGCGTACCAATCGCGGGAGCTGTCCCGGCTGGTCCAATTGGCGCCGTAGTCACTGGAGGTGTAGATGTGGTCGCCGGTCACGACCGCCACGATATACTGGCCGTTGGCTGACATGGCAATACCGGTCCAGTTGCGGGTGCCGCTGCCGTTCTGCTGAGTCCACGTGGTGCCCGAATCGGCCGACGTGTAGATGTAGCCGCCATAGACCGCGGCGGCCAGATGCGCGCCGTCACCGGAGGCGGCCACGAAGTACCAGCTGCGGTTGCTGTCCCGGGCGGTCCACAGTACGCCGGTCCCATCGATGGGTGAAGTCAGAACACTCTGGCCGGTGTTCTGGGCGATTCTCCAGCCGCCGCCGCCGAGGCCGGACACCTGAACGATGTCGCCGACGGTGCAGTCGGCTGAAAGCGGCAGGGTCACCGTCACCTGGGCGGTGTTGTCGGCGAGGTAGCCGGTGTTGCGCGCCGCCTGCTGACTGGTGCCGGTGACGTGCACCCATGTGATCCCGGGTCCTGTAGGGCCGGTGGGTCCTGACGGGCCTGAGGGTCCGGATGGACCAGATGGTCCTTCAGGTCCAGATGGCCCGGATGGTCCGGCAGGTCCTTCGGGTCCAGAGGGCCCTGTGGGCCCGGACGGTCCTGTGGGCCCTTCGGGTCCGGTGGGACCCGTGGGGCCGATTTCTCCCTGAGGACCTGTTGGACCGGTCGGTCCAATCTCACCCTGGGGTCCGGTGGGTCCGGTGGGACCAGTGGGGCCGGTGGGGCCGATCTCACCTTGAGGCCCCGTTGGACCGGTCGGTCCAATCTCGCCCTGAGGCCCGGTCGGTCCTGTCGGTCCTGTCGGTCCTGTCGGTCCGGTGGGGCCTTCAGGCCCTTCGGGTCCCTCGGGCCCTTCGGGCCCCGGCGGACCGGTGGGAAAATCCACGGTGTGGATCACGGTGTACCGGGCGGAGCGGACCGAGGTGGTGGGCTCGGAGGCGTATCGCCAGACGACCTCAACGACTCCCTGGCCCACGAACGGATCGGTTTGCAGAGTGATTCTGATGCAGACGCTGTCGCCGGGCTCGTACGCCTTGATCAGTCCGCGGTATTTCATGACGATCTGGTTGCGGCTGAGGTTCGCCTGCACCGTGAAGTCCACGGACCGCAAGGTGGCGGAGTTGATGTAGACGGCAGGCTCCACGTGGACCAGTTGCCCGCAGCCGGTGTCGAACGTGAAGGTGAAAGTGTCACCGGGCTGGAATGAGGCGTAGCGCGCGTTGTAGCTGTTGGACAGACACAAGAATGCGTCGGACGTGCTGTCCACCGGAATGAGCGCGGGCGAGACGCTGAAGTCGGGAATGGTTCGAACGAGTGCCGAACCGACAGCCGCCGTCGCGATCCCGCCGATTCCGGCCAGCATGATCAGCAGGGTGAGCAAGACCCGCCGGCCCGATTCGTCAACGGCCTGAATGCGTGCCATGGTGTGCCTCTCGTCAATGCGCCGCCGGCCTCAGGAGGTCGGGGTGTCGAAACGGAACGTGAACGCGCCAGCCGCGTCCACGTCCAGATGGACCGCCGTGGGCATGGCCCCTTCGCTCATCTGGGCCAGCACCCGTTGGGAGAGCTGGGGTAGGATGTTGCCGTCCAGAATGTACTCGATGTTCCGCGCGCCCGTTTCCACCTCGGTGCAGCGGGCGGCGATCTGATCCATCACCGCCGGCGTGTAGTCGAACGCCATCTTGTTGTTTTCCATCAGGGTGCGCTGAATGCGCCGGAGTTTGAGCTCCACGATCCGTTTCATCGCCTCGCCGCGCAACCCGTAGTAAGGCACGATGGCCATCCGCGCCAGCAGCGCCGGCTTGAAGTGTTTGGATAACACCGGCCGGATCGCCCCCACCACCGCGTCTGTCGGGAGAGGCTCGTCACCGGCGGTCATCTCCTGGATGATGTCCGAAGCCAGGTTGCTGGTGAGAAGGATGATGGTGTTGCGGAAGTTGATCTCTTTCCCCTCGCCGTCGGTGAGCATGCCTTTGTCGAAGACTTGGTAGAACAGGTTCAGCACGTCCAGGTGCGCCTTTTCTACCTCGTCCAGTAGGACCACCGAGTACGGCTTCTGGCGGACCGCCTCGGTGAGCATGCCGCCTTCCCCGTACCCGACGTAGCCCGGCGGTGAGCCGATGAGCCGGCTGACGGTATGGCTCTCCTGAAACTCGCTCATGTTGATGGTCACCACGTTCCGGTCGGAGCCGAAGAGCAGGTCGGCCAGCGCCAGGCCCGTTTCGGTCTTGCCCACACCGCTCGGGCCGGCCAGCAGGAAAACGCCCATGGGCTGGTTGGGGTTCTTGATGCCGGCCTTGGCCGACTTGATGGTTTCGACGATGATCTTGAGGGCGTGGTCCTGACCCTTGATCCTTTCGGCCAGCCGTTCCTCGAGCCGCAGGATGTTTTCCGCTTCGTCGCGCAGCACTTTGCCCAGCGGGATGCCGGTCCAGTCGGACACCACCTGCGCCACCACGTCCGGATTGACCTCGACCTGAATCAGTCCGCCGTCGGCTTGCAGGGCGTGGAAGGCCGCGTCGGCGGCGACCAGCTCCTGCTTGAGCGCGTCCTTGTCGGCTGCCGGTTCCCCCCCCAGGGCCGCTAGGCGGCCGCGGATCTCGAGCACCTTTTGGGCGGCCTCCTTCTCCCCCTGCCAGCGAGCCCGCAGCGCCTCCGCCTCCGCCCGGAAGGCAGCGATTCTGTCCAGGACCTTCTGATAGGCCTCTTCGTCGACGGCGATGCCGTTGGTCCGATCGCGGTCCACCGCGCCTTTCTCACGCTCCAGTGCCTGGACGGCGCGCTCCTTGTCCTCCAGCACGCCCGGTTTGGCGGAAAGGTTGATCTTGATCCGCGCGCAGGCGGTGTCCACCAGGTCGATGGCCTTGTCGGGGAGGAAGCGGCCGGTGATGTATTTGTCGGACAGCTCGGCCGCGGCTCGGATGGCGTCGTCCCGGATGATCACCTTGTGGGCGGCCTCATAGCTGTCCCGGATGCCGCGCAGGATCAGGATGGTGGTCTCGACGCTCGGCTCATCCAGCTTGACGGCCTGAAAGCGCCGAGCCAGGGCGGGATCCTTCTCGAAGTACTTCTTGTACTCGCCCCAGGTGGTGGCGGCCACCGTGCGCAGCTCGCCCCGGGCCAGGGCGGGTTTGAGCAGGTTGGCCGCGTCGCTGGTGCCCGCCGAGCCCCCCGCGCCGATGAGGGTATGCGCCTCGTCGATGAACAGGACGATGGGCTTCTCCGAGCCCTTGATTTCGCTGATGACGCCCTTGAGGCGGTTCTCGAATTCGCCTTTCATGCCCGCCCCGGCTTCAAGCAGACCCATGTCCAGCCCCAGCAGGGACACGTTCTGCAGCAGCTCCGGCACATCGCCCTGCACGATGCGCAGCGCCAGCCCTTCCACCACGGCGGTCTTGCCCACGCCGGGATCGCCGACGCAGATGGGGTTGTTCTTGCGCCGGCGGGCGAGGATATCCACAATTTGCCGGATCTCCAGGTCGCGCCCGAACACCGGATCGATGCCGCCGTCGCGGGCTTTCTGGGTGAAATCGGTGCAGAAACGCTTCAAAAATCCGCCGTCGGAAGGGCCGGCGGCGGTCTCGGCCGCGCCGCCTGGTTCGCGGGCGGCCGCTTCCGTCTCCAGGGAGCCCTTGGTGACAGCCCAGAAGTCCTTGGTCAGCGTCTCACGGTTGATGGTCTTGAGCAGATCGATGTAGCGGCCGGACGCGAAGAAGCTCGGCTTGGCCAGCAACGCCATCAGCAGGGCACCGGAACGAATGCGTCGCTCGCCGAGGTCGATGGAGGCGACCATCCAAGCGTCCTGGATCAGCTCGAGCAACAGGGGGGAAAACACCGGCTTGGAAGAATTTCCGGTCCGAAAATCCTCCAGCGATTCCTCCAGCGCCTTGATCACCCGCCCGATGTCCAGGTTGAATTTCTGGCAGATCAGACTGCAGTCGGATCGCGGCTCCTCGAGCAGTTTCACCAGCACCTGTTCGACGGACACCTCGTAGTGGGTGCGTGACACACACAGGCCCGCGGCGGCATGCAGGGCGTTGGTGCTGAACGCGTTCATGCGGCTCAACAGCGACTTGATGTCGACGGTGATCATGCGATCCTCCTTGATTGGTTCATCTGCCTGCCGGCGCCCACCCGCAGGGGGTCGGATGCGCGCGGGCCGGGACACGAACCATTCCGTTCGTCGGCAAGCAAAGAGCGATCGGTCAGTGGACCATCAACAGGCGCTGTTCTTCCGCCGTCGGCACCTGGAGCAACACCGTGAGCGGCCGGGCGGCCTGCCGGGAGGAGAGCATCCAGGTGTTGAGGCCCAGTTGGGCCCAGTAGGTGTCGCCCAGGCGGGTTGTCCGGATGTCGCGGGCCCGCAGGGTGAGGCGCAGCTCCCATTCCAGCGGTTGGTCCAGGTAGAATTCGGTCAGTCGTCGCAGCTCGCCGAAACCCGTCTGGCCGGGCAGAAACTGGGTGAACGTGTCGATATCCACCGGACCGATCTCCACGCGGAATTTGCCCATCCGGTCATTGATCTCGGAGCCCAGGCAGCAATCCTCGCCCAGCACGTTGCCCGCGACGCCCAGGCGGCACCGCTGATCCTCGGGGATCGTGGCGACACGGGGCACGCACTGAACCACCCGCAGGCTCGGCTCGGCCAGCCGGTCGGACAACAGGGTGCGCAGCCCCTCGGCGGAGCGGGTATGCAGCGTGAACAGGCCCATGTAGCGGAACAGGCTGGCGGGATCATCCACTTGGCGCCGGATCGACTCCTCGCCCAAGCCGAGCAGGCAGCAAAGCAGTAAAAAGATATCGGGCTCTCTCTTCTCCACCAGGCGGTGGAAGAGCCGATGCTTGCTCCAGCTCTTGAAATAGATCGGAAACAGCGGCGCGTTGACGATGTCGATGAAATCGCGCATCACCGAACGCCCGTCGGACCGCTCGTGAAGCAGATCCTCCGTGTAGAACGTGGGCAGCGGGGACCCGGCGCCGTAGAGACCCAGGAATGTGGCGGTGATCTGGTAACGCCCCGATCCGGCCGGCTTCTCTTCGATGGCCGTGATGTCCGTGCCGGGGAAGTCGAGCGACAGATGCGGGTGGACTTGGATCGCCCGGCGCAGCCGGTTTTCGTCGAGCGCGGTCGGTTGCTCGGCTTGCACCATCAGCCGCAGCAGCCGCACGGCCTGCGCGAAGGTGAAACGGGAGCCTTCCCGCAGCAGTTGCTGCTTCAACTCAGTTGGCGATCGCCGATCCGCGGTGGCCATGAGAATGTCTCTCCAGACAGGGCATCCTTGATCTGGAACTGGCTGTAACTGTTCATGCTGCAATAGACGCCCATGAACAGCTCCAGCACCGAGCCGAACAGGAACATCCCGCCCAGGCCCGTGTAGTGATCCTGCCGGACGGTGAGCGCGACCTGCTGGCCGCGCATCACCTGCCCGCGGAACAGCCGGTCGGAGGGCGTCACGGTGAAGTCCGCCACGCCGTCCACCTGCTTGATGTTGGCGCTGACCCGCGCCCGGTCGCGGCCGGCCGGGATGTACTGCCGGAGCATCTCCTTGAGGCCGGTGCTGTCGGCCAGTGCCATGAAGTTCAGTGAAAGGTGCGCCAGCAGACGCCACAGGGCATTTTTCCCCAGCACCGGTTCCACCGCCGGCGTCAGGGGCAGGATGTTCCGATACGTGAGGAGTTCGGGTGAATCTTCGGTGGGTTTGCAGATGTCACCGAGCTGCAGCCGCTCGGGGAGCGTGCCGTTGGTGCAGGTCAGCGTGATGCTCAGCGTCTCGCTGACCAGATCCGCCGGGTCGCTGGAGTAGGCAAACGACAGCATCGTCTCCGGTGTGCCGTCGATGGGCGAGCGGGCGCGGATGACCTGGTAGACCGCCGCACCGCCGGTCTGGGCGGAGGCAGCTTCCAGCGGCCGATAGTCACGGCGGGTCACGCTGCCCTGCCGGTAACCGGCCACGGTGTCGACGCTATACACCTGGTAACAGCCGGGCTGCTTGGTGGCCGGGCGGATCCGGACTTTCTCCGTACGGTGGTCGAGCTGCACCGGTTCGGCTTCCTGCCGGAACAGATTGATCACCGGCGTCGCGTTCAGGACGAAACTGTCCGCCTTCACGCGCGGGGGCGCCACGGGGGCCGGCATCAGCTCGAAGAGCAGTTCGAAGGCGTTTCCCTTGCCGCGGTCTCGCCAGGCGTCCCAGCCCCGCAATTCAAAAAACAGGAACTTTTCGGGCAGGATGAAGTACTCCTGCAGCAGGCGGTAGCCCCGGAACGCCTGCCGGGGGAAAGCCAGCAGCGCGTTGTCCAGGTCGAAACCGACGGCGTGCAGGGATCCGGGCGGCAGCTCCGTCGGCATGCCGCCGGCAGCCGGGGCCACGGTGATCCGGCGGATGTACCGGCTGAGCAGCAGGAACAGGTCCATCGCCAGACTCAGGCTGTCGCCCAGAAAGAAGCCGAGCCGGGTGGGGCGCCACTGGTCCAGCGTGGGTCCGGTCAGCTCGCAGGCGATGCGGATCCGATCAGGCTGCCCCGGGGATTGGCGCAGCTCGGCGGCGGTGATTTTCAGCGGATGCGCCTCCACGTGGAAACAAGTTCGGAACAGGCAGGTCACCCCGTCGATGGGAACTCCCGCCAGCGAGGTGCCGGCCTTGACGATGACACTTTCCTGAAGGCCGGGTTTCGGGCTGAAGGCGACCACCGTGGAGGCGGGCACAGGACGGAGCAGGTGCGGAAAAATCAGCTCCATCAAACTGTGGACGATTTCGGGAAAGTCGTCGTCGAGCTTCCCCCGCAATAGTCCCGTGAGGAACGCCACGCCCTCCAGCAGGCGCTCCACGTCCGGGTCGGTGGACGGGCCGCTGAGCATGGGTGCCAGGGCCGGATGCGCCTTGGCGAACTCCACCGCCAGTTCGCGGAGATTCTGCAGCTCTTCCTGATAGTAGTCGTTGATCACGGCTGATCTCCGCCTAATCCTGGATCTCGACCTTGCCTTCGGCCATCACCCGGGTCTCCAGCGACACGGGCACGCGCTCGTCGCGGGCAAGCCGGGCGTCGATCTTGAACCGCAGTGACAGGATCTCGTCCTTGATCGGAATGAAGGAAATCTGGACCTGGCTCAGCCGCGGTTCGTAGCGGTTGATCACCTGCCGGATCACCTTGACCATTTCCTGGGCAGTCTCGGTCAGGGTTTCGCCGGGGATGTTGGTGAAGTCGGGGATGCCGTAATCCTCGGCGATGGGCACGCCGCCCTGCCGCGTGTTGAGCAGGCGCTGGAGATGGCGGGTGATGGAGCGCACCTCCCAGGCGACGGGCAACGCGTCGCGACCGCTGGGATCCCGCTCGATGCGGCTGATGCGCTCCAACAAGCGATCCTGGAACATTCCGACTCCCGGTCAGATGAATCGGTCCGCGAAACGGCCGGGCCGGCCGCCCCCGAAGGGGGTAGCCGGCCGGGTCGATTCGATGGTTATTTCGGCGCGGTCCAGTCGTCCTCGGCCTCGATGCCGTCGGGCACCCACGTGGCCACGATTTTCTCGTAGGTGAAGGCGATGTCCTCCATGTGGCCGTACGATTTGGTGCCCTGATCGAGGCAGTTGGGGAAGTAGGTGCGCATCGTGGTGACGATGGCGTTGGCGAGTTTGATGGTGTAATACTTCTCCTCGGTGCCCTGCGGGCTGATGCGGTAAAAGTCCAGCTCCACGGTTTTGAGCTGTTCGCCGCTGCAGAGGGCCTGGAAGAGCTTGGGCGAGCTCTTGTCCATCTCCTTGGTGATGGTCATGGGCATGTGGACGCGCTTGCCGGTGGGCAGGCCGGTCTGGGGGCTCTTGGGGATCTCGACGGTATGATCGACTCCCTGGACCAAGATAGTGCCTTCCCGGCCTTTCATCGTGCAGGACCCTTCAATCTTGCCCTGCTTCACGCCTTCGACGAGCAGATGGATCGGAATCGGCATGGTGGCATCCTCCTAGTTAAAATGTGGGATCAAAATTTCATTTCACATAGAGCGGAGCAATTGTGCGCTCGGTGCCGTGCCTTCTGGGCGGCCGACGGACTATTCCTTCTCCATCTTGCCCACGAGGGACAAGGTGAAAGAGGCGCCCATGTACTTGAAGTGCGGCTGGACTTTCATGTCCACCCGGTACCAGCCGGGATCCCCGGCCACGTCGGAAACGGTGATCTCGGCCTTTCGCAGCGGTCGGCGGCTGCGGACACCCGGTGACGGGTTCTCCTGATCGGCCACGTATTGCCGGATCCAGTTGTTGAGCTCCCGCTCCAGGTCGACCCGCTCCTTCCAGGTGCCGATGTTCTCCCGCTGGATCACCTTGAGGTAGTGGGCCAGCCGGTTGACAACGAACATGTACGGCAGCTGGGTGCCCAGTTTGTAATTGCTCTCCGCGGCCTTGCCTTCCGCCGTGTCGGCAAACCGCTTCGGCTTCTGGGCCGAATTGGCGGAGAAGAACGCCGCATTGTCGCTCCCCTTCCGCATGGTCAGCGCGATGAAGCCCTCCTCGGCCAGTTCGAATTCCCGGCGTTCGGAGATGAGCACCTCGGTGGGGATCTTGGTCTGCAGCTCGCCCATGGCCTCGTATTGATAGACGGGCATGTCCTCGACGGCGCCGCCGCCCTGGGGCCCGATGATGTTGGCGCACCAGCGGTACTTGGCAAAGCTGTCGGTAATCCGCGAGGCGAAGGCAAAGGCCGCATTGCCCCACAGGAAGCTCTGGTCGCCGCCGGTGACGTCTTCATTGTAGTTGAACGTCTTGGCCGGCTTCGTCGATTGGCCGTAGGGAAGACGCAGCAGGAAGTGGGGCAGGGTGAGGCCCACGTAGCGGGCGTCCTCGGACTCCCGGAACGACTGCCACTTGATGTACTGCGGACCCTCAAAGATGGATTTCAGATCCTTGAGGTTGGGCAGACCGGCGAAACTGTCCAGGCCGAAGAATTCCGAGCCGGCGGCGGCGACAAACGGGGCGTGGGCCATGGTGGCCACACTGGCCAGGTTCTGGAGCAGGCGGATGTCCTGGGAGCCGGGCCCGAACTCGTAATTGCCCACCATCAATCCGTACGGTTGCCCGCCGAACTGACCGTATTCCCGCGTGTAGACCATCTTGTAAAGGCCCGATTTGGGTATCTCCGGCGCGTCTTCGAAATCATCGAGCAACGCCTGCTTCGGGACGTTGAGCATCTCGATCTTGATGTTTTCCCGGAAATCGGTCTTGTCCACCAGGTACTTGAGGGAGCGCCAGGACGACTCCAGCTTCTGGAAGTCGGCATGGTGCAGGATGGCGTCCATCTGGGCGCTGAGTTTCTTGTCCAGATTGGTGATCATCTCGTCCACCAAGCCCTGAGTCACCCGGGCTTCGGCCCGCTCGGGCTTGAGCAGTTCGTCGATCAGGGCCTGCACACCCTGCCGGGTGGCGGAGTAGCCCTCGTCGGAGGGTTTCAGGCGGGTGGCCTGGAGAATCTCGTCCAGCAGGGATGCTTCGCCCTGGACGGCTTCGGCGGCTTGGGGTTGTTGTTTCTTGTCCTGTTCGGCCATGGGACCACCTCCTATTCCTCAATTCCCAGTTCTTTGAGCAGCCGCGCGCGGGCGCCTTCGTCCTGGACCAGATCCTGGATCTTTTTGCGGAAGGCGGGGACGTTGCCGAGGGGGCCCTTGAGCGCCTTGAGCGCGTCGCGCAGCTCCATCAGCTTGGCGAGCTCAGGCACCTTGGCAATGATGGCATCCGGTTCGAAATCCTTCATGCTCTTGAAATCCAGGTTGACGTTGAGCTGGGCGTTCGGTTCGCCGGACAGCTTGTTGGCGACACCGGCCTGAAACCGGATGTCCTGCGCCTTGAGCACCTCATCGAAGTTGTCCTTGTCGATGTTGATGGGCTTGCGGTCTTCGAGCGGGGTGTCGTCGGGCCGGGCGGTGAAGTCACCCATCACGAGTACCTTCAGCGGCAGCTCGACCTCCTGCTGGGCGTCGCCGGTGGCGGGGCGGTAGACGATGTTCACCCGCTCCTTCGGCGCTACGGAAGCTTCTTTTGCCATATTGAACCTCCTGTCGAAATTGATATCCCCTTCTGCCGGGGCGGCGCCAGCGGCCGCCTCACATGAAATCCAGTCCGCCGGCCGGATCCAGAATCAGGATCCGGTCCAGAATGCTCTCGATCATGGCTTTGTCCGATCGTTCGCCCTGCGCCCGCAGCACCTTCAGGACCACGGTGAGTGCATCCACCGCCAGCGTCGGATCCCAGCGTTCCAGACGGCAGGTCTCCACGCAGTCGAGGATGTCCCGGGTGTAGGGTGCGGCCAGGCGGGGCTTGTGCGCGCGCAGCACCAGCCGGCACAGCGCCAGCTGCCAGGCGAGCCGTTCCCGGAGCGAGCCGGCCTGGCGGATGTGTTCGTTGAATGTGCTGAGGGCGCCGCCCAGCTGGTTGTGCGCCACCAGCTCCTGGGCGGCGGCCATCTCTCGGGAGACGGCCAGCGCCAGCTCGTCGACGGCGCCGGACGGTGTTGCCGGCCGGCCGCTCTCGCCACCGAGACTCAGCAGCCATTGCCGGGTGTCGTCATTGGCGAAGGGTATGCCGTCGGCGAACGCCAGGTTCTCGATTCCCCGGAATCACTGCACGAAAGCCTGGGTCTCCCGGATCACCGCTCCGGCTGCGGCAGTGTGCCCCAGCTGCTCCAGCCCTTCGGCCGATGTCCGGCTCAGGTCGATCCAGAAGAGGAATCGGATCACCGCGGATTCGCAGGTGCGGATTAACTCCGGCCAGTTACCAGCGGCGTACAGGTTGGCCAGTTCTAGAATGGTCTGCGCTTCCGGGGGCGGGATGCGGGTTTTCCCCGCTTCGGCCGGGGGGAGAGCCCGGACGGGCAGCCAGGCGGCGATGCGCACCAGCAGGTATGGCACCGGATCCGCCAGGTCCCTGGCCTGCATGAGCCGGGCGGCGCGGCCGAGATGGTCGAAGCCCAGCCGCAACAACTGGTCGGGGTCGGACACGTCCGGGGAGGCGGCGGGCACAGCCGGAGCGCCGGAATTGGCGGGCGCCGGGCGGGGTGGAGCAGTCGCCTGGGCAGACGCGGCGGGCGGCACCGCACCCGCCACCGAGATGAGTCCGGTCACCTGTTCGATGAGCGGGCGGAGAACGGGGGCCTCCTCCATCTTCTCCGCCAGGCAGCGATCGACGGCCACGAGGTCGTCCTGGAACGCCTGCCGATCGGCTTCGGACCATTCCTCGCGAGGCAGGTTCCGGGCAGCCGCCTGGACCTTCTCGTACCACCATTCCACGGCATTCTTTCGGCCGCGCATGCGTCGGACGGACGGATACATCGTGTCCCAGAAATGGTCGAGCAGATCCCGCAGGACGCGCACTCCACGAGCGAGTCCGCGGAGACGGTCCGTGTTCAGCAGGGCGACCGAGTAATAGCCGGCGACCAGCAGATGCTTGGAGTAACGGGACAGGATGTCATCGGCGAGGCGCGCGACCTGGCTCCAGTCGATGCTGCTGGCGGCTGACGGTGAGTTGAGCTTGCCCATTTCCGCTTCCAGGGCGGCGTAGGCGGGCAGGTCCTGCACATCGCTGCCGGCGGGATTGCCCGGGGCGACAGGGGTGCGGCCCAGTTCTTTCCAGTCACTCATGCGATCACATCCCGGCCGCTGGCTGGAGCGGCCAACACACCACGATTTCCGGCGGAACCGTCGTGGGCGCCCGGCGCAACATGCGGATGACGGGTTCGCCGCCGGTGATCCGATACGTCACCCGGATCCAACTGACACCCAGCTGGCGAAGCCGGGCGGTGGCATCCGGGAAATCCTCGGCCCTGAATTCCTGGCGGCCGGTCATGAATTCAGCGAGGAATTTGGAAAAACCGAACCGACCGGAATACGTGCGGGTCAGGGTCAGGTTGGGGAACTGGATGGTCAGCGTCGTGTCGCCGCAGCCGTCCGGTGCCCATTTGAACGCGGCCGACTGGGGGTAGTTGAAGTTTTCCAGGCAGGTTCTCGTGTCGCTGCACTGGAGGCACAGGGTGCAGCCGAGCGGCTTGACGGCGGCATCCGCGTTGGCGTCCACTGGCTGCGCCTCGATCTGCACGACGTAACTGGGTTGATACTGGAACATCGCCTGGTTGCCGGTGTTGAGGAACTGGATCCAGTCGTCCCGGAAGGCGATGGTGCGGCCGGCCACCACGCGGGGGGTGTAGCCGAACTGGTCCTGACGGATGAACGGACGGGCCGTGCTCTTGAGGAACTTCCAGACCCGTCCTTCCTTTTCATCGA